>DATHOL010000310.1:0-3169 GCA_035484895.1 Bacteroidia bacterium
GGCATCAGCCGCGATGGCTGGGATGAAAATGTAGGAGCAAGGGTTTTGTTTAAATTATGCAACCTCATGATCATGGCAAATAGTTAATTGATGGACAGCTTTGTAATTGAACTGAAGAATGAAAAATTGAATTCATACGAGCGAATAAGTTATTTGATCTCAGGGATAAATTTTTTCTTTTTTCTTTTTTATTCATTCAGCGTAAAATCAGGATACGAAAGGATTATATGGATATTACTTTCCTTAATGATCGTTGTTTTTTCTTTTGGAAGTTCGTTTATTAATAGAAAAAATAATAACCCAAAGATCAGTACGTATTGTTTACTTATTTTAATGTGGCTTCCGGTTTCAATATGGTTAGCGATTGTTCATATAATATTATTAGTGCTGGATACGATTGCAAGGCGTTCTTTAAAAGTTAATTTTAATGCCGATAATATTGAGTATCCATCATTCCCCAAAAGGAATATTCAATGGGATGAGCTTGCGAATGTAATTTTAAAAGATGGCTTACTGACAATGGATTTTAAAAATAATAAATTGATACAGGACGAAATTAAAATATCAGAGCAGGTTAATGAAACTGCGTTTAACCGTTACTGTGAGCAGCAACTAAAAGCATAAATAATTGAACAGGAAACCTTACATATTATATTCTGATGGCAATGGAAATATCTTTGAAGATACATCTCTGTATGTGACGGGGCGAAGTGGCTGGGATGCATTGCCTGTGCCGGAAGATGAATGGATCGATTTGCCAAACGGCGGCTCTTTGTATGAACTTCCCGGCAGGCGCGGCATTGGTATTGATATAGAAACAGGAGAGATGCGGTTATGCGAAAAGGGCTGGGCTGTCGCGGCTTTCATTCCACCAGCTTACACCGGTTTGTATCTTGCGGCTTACGAAACTACGAAAGATGCACCAACGCTTCCATTGTTTTGTTACACCGCTGCAGGATGGCACGATGAAAAATTTTATGTGCCTGCTGTGCGCATTGAAAAAGATGTAAGACAAGAATCTGCAGGCTTTGATGATGAAAAAATTAAAGCAGGTGTTAATCAATTTTTATCTGCGTATAGCCATAACCGTTTGGTTAAACATTTAGCAGAAAATTGTTGCCTTACTTATCATTGCCCTGCTGCAAGAAATTATTTTATGGGTAGATGGGAATGCCCTGTGCCTTCATCTCCTGCGTGTAATGCAAATTGCATTGGTTGTATTTCTTTTCAACCAACAGATGAAAGTATTGTAAGTACGCAGGACAGGTTAATATTCAAACCTACGGCTGAAGAAATAGTTGAATTCACCGTTCCTCATTTGGAAACAGCGCCTTTTCCTATTGTAAGTTTTGGACAAGGCTGTGAAGGCGAACCATTATTAATGTGGGAAACCATCCGCGAAGCGATAATAGAAATTCGTAAGCATACACAAAAAGGAAGCATCAATATCAACACAAATGGCAGTAAGCCAGATGCGGTGAAAGCCTTGTGTGAAGCAGGTTTGAACAGTATTCGCGTAAGCACAAACTCTGCAAGAGAGAAAATATATACACCTTATTATCGTCCGAATAATTATGAATTTAAGGATATTGTAGAAAGCTTAAAAGTAGTAAACAGCTATGGTGGCTGGACAAGCATTAATTATTTTGTTTTTCCGGGAATGACAGATAGCGTAGAAGAATATGAAGCTTTAAGGAAGCTAATAAAAGAAACCGGCCTGCGCATGATTCAATGGCGCAACTTTAATATAGATCCCGATTGGTACCTTGGAAAAATAGGTGTTACCGAAACCGGCGAATGCATTGGTGTAAAACAAATGATGCAATTACTTCGGGATGAATTCCCCAATTTAAAATTTGGATACTTCAATCCATCCATGGAACGCATACAAGGCGATTTTGAGATGGACTTTGCACACTAAATCAATTAAGCGAATTTTTACTGCAATTTTGTTTGCGAATTATTAATTTTCTGTAAATTTTTTAGAAAATGTTAAGAAAATGGTAATATTTGTGAATAAAACGTTGTTGCTTTAATGCAGCTATGTTTTAATTTACACTGTCATTAAGCCTAATTACTGCAAGAATAAGGTTAATCTTAAATTAACCTTAGTGAAACACTAAGGAATTAATTAAAACCAAATTTTACATAAAAATCAACGCTTATGAACAGAATTACCAGAACTCTACTCGTATTGCTATTCCCCCTCGTTTCATCGTTTCATGTATTCTCTCAGGTAACCACTGCCGATATTGTTGGGCAGGTTACCGATGGCAAAGTTGGCTTGGCTGGTGCCACTGTTACGATTATTAATGAACCTACGGGAAGCAAGTATTTAACTACAACCCGTAAGGATGGGCGGTATAATATGCCGAATCTTCATGTAGGAGGACCTTATAATGTTACTGTTTCTTTTGTTGGGTATGAACAGCAAAAACAGGACAATGTTTTCCTGATATTAGGGCAGGATTATACGGCTGATTTTACATTACAGGCCACAACTACACAGTTAGCCGGCGTAGTGGTGTCCGGCTCAAGGCAAAACAAAATTTTTAATAACAGCCATACAGGTAGCCAGGAAATTATCAGCCGGGCACAGATAGAACAACTGCCGACTATTAACCGTGCCATATCTGATTTTACAAAATTGGAGCCCACTGCAAATGGATTAAGCTTTAGCGGAACTACTGCATCTTATAATAACATAACTGTGGATGGAGCAGATTTCAATAATTCATTCGGATTGTCTGGAACCCTTGGTGGGCAGGCATTTGCACAACCTATTGCGTTAGATGCGATTGATCAGATCCAGGTAAGCGTTTCTCCTTATGATGTACGGGAAGGAGGCTTTACCGGCGCAGGAGTAAACTCGGTAACACGTAGTGGTACCAATCAATTTAAAGGTTCTGTTTATACATATTTAAAAGGTGAGCATACACAAGGTTACAACGTTGAAACAAATACAATTACACCAACACCGTTTACATTTAATATTTTAGGTGCCAGCCTTGGTGGCCCGATTATTAAAAACAAATTGTTCTTCTTTATTAATGGTGAACAGGACTTGCAATCTGCGCCAGCTACAAGTATCGTTCCTTCCAATGCTACTACTCCTGCAGGTGGCAATGTTTCTCAGGCTAATTCGGATTCCTTAGCGTTAGTATATAAT
>DATHOL010000311.1:0-5883 GCA_035484895.1 Bacteroidia bacterium
GTCATTCCGAACGAAGTGAGGAATCTACTATGGTTTAAAAAATATTAGTTTAGTTTATAAACTATTCTGAAATTAAACTATCTTTGCACCCTCCCCTTCCAATTTTATGGCCGCACAGGTAAAACAAAACTCTATATTTGATTTCGAGGATTTTTCTTACGGAAGGAAATTTGGCATGCTTGGCAAGCTCTACCTGGCAGAACTTGCCAAAAACCTGAAGCACCTGGAAATAGAAAAGCAATTTTCGGTACTGGTCTTACTGGATAAAATGGGAAGCCAATGCAGCCAGAAATTAATTGGTGAAATGCTGCATATTGATAAAGCCATGATGGTAGGCGTAATAGACGACCTTTCGAAAAAAGGCTTTATTAAGCGGGCACAGAACCCAAACGACCGCCGGGAATACTGGGTTCAACTTACCGAAAAAGGAAAAACTCACATGCCTGAAATTTTATCCACCGTTCGTCGTCTAAACAAATCAATTATGAAAGGATTAACACAAACGGAGGTGAAAAAATTTCACGATCAGCTTGAAACGATATACAAAAACCTGTACGGAAGTATCCCTGCGGGAAAAGATATTTCTAAATAATACAGATATTGGCATGAAAAGACTCATCTGGATAATAGTGATAGCAGCCGCAGTAATTGCACTTATACTGCTTAAACCTGTTAATAAGGATGCCATTGTTGGCCCTCCGGCATCCAAAAAGATTATTCCCGTGGAAGGAAGAATAATTAAGACCGCACCTGTTTCCAACATTATAAAAGTTTCCGGCAATATTATGTCCAATGAAGAGGTAAATCTTCAAAGCCAGATTGCCGGAGTAATTACGGAAGTTAATTTTACGGAAGGCGCTCATATAAGCAAAGGTGAATTGCTCGTTAAAATTGACGATGCCCAATACCAGGCTCAGTTGCAAAAAGATGAAGTGGCAAAACAACTGGACCAGGTTACTGTTGACCGGACAAAAAAATTGCTTGACATTAATGGAGTTTCCCAGCAGGATTATGATATTGCATCTAATAACCTGAATAGTGTAATTGCCGATATGAAAGTGATAGAAGTATCTATCGGATATTGCAGCATCCGTGCACCTTTTGACGGAGTTATCGGGTTAAAAAATGTAAGCCCCGGAAGTTATATCAATACAGGAACTGTAATAACAGATATAGAGCAACTTTCCCCTATAAAAATTGATTTTTTTGTACCTGAGAAATATTCGGGGCAATTGAAAAAGGATGATTCCGTTCAGTTTAACGTAAGCGGGTATGATGAAACCTTTTCAGGTATTATTTATGCCATTGACCCCAAGATTGAACAAACATCGGGCGGTATGCATGTTCGTGCATTATCCCCTAATAAAAATGGCCGGCTGCTTCCGGGCCAGTTTGCGAATATTTCCATTGTACTATCTCACGTAGATAATGCCATTATGATTCCTACGGAAGCGGTAATTCCAAAAGTAATCGGGCAAAATGTTTATGTGTATAAAGGAGGTAAAGCTTTCTCTGAACCAATAGAACTTGGCTTACGTACAGATTCAACCGTGGAAGTAACCAAGGGCCTTAATCCCGGAGATACTATCATAACCCGCGGAAGCATGGTGATTTATCCGGGCAGTAAAGTAATATTAAATTCTCTGAGATAATAAGTAAACAATGAGCCTTTCGTCAGTCAGTTTAAAAAGACCTGTTTTTGCAAGCGTAATGTCTATCATTATAGTCTTGTTTGGCTGCATTGGCTTCAAACGCTTGGGTGTTCGCGATTATCCTGCTATTGACCCTCCGGTAATAAATGTGGTAACCAACTATACCGGTGCCGACCCTAACGTTATTGAATCTCAAATAACTACCCCACTCGAAAAAGCCATTAACGGAGTGCAGGGGATTAAGGATATTACCTCTTTCAGCGCACAAGGAGTGAGCAGTATTTCGGTAGAGTTTAATTTGGGATATGATATGGAAACTGCCGCCAACGACGTCCGCGATAAAGTATCTCAGGCGTTAGCTCAGTTGCCGCAGAACCTGGATGCGCCGCCGGTAGTTACAAAACTGGATGCCAACTCCGATGCTATTGTGGCCTTGCTTGTAAAAAGCAAAACAAAAAATGCTTTGCAGGTTACAGACTATTGCGAAAATGTGTTGATGAACACCCTTCAAACCATACCGGATGTAAGTACCATTCAGGTTTGGGGAGAAAAAAAATACGCCATGCGTATATGGATGGATCCTGCCAAACTGGCTGCCTTCAAAATGACACCGCTGGATGTTCAGAATGCGCTTATTGCTAAAAACGTTTATCTCCCTTCAGGCTCTGTGGAAGGCACTACTACACAACTTACGGTTAATACAAGAGGCAACCTTATTACTGAACAGGACTTTGATAATATGGTGATACGAAGCGGCGGGGAAAAAACGATCCGTATTAAAGACATAGGTTATGCCGAACTTGGGGCGCAAAACCCGGAAACCATTATGAAAGAATCGGGTACGCCAATGATTGGGCTTGGAATAGTACCACAACCGGGTGCCAATTATGTAAGTATTTCCGATGAGTTTTACAAACGTATGGCCATGCTTAAGGCTACCATTCCAAAAGATTATGAACTGGATGTTGCATTGGATACTACGAAGTATATTAAAAACTCTATTGCTGATGTGGAGGAAACATTGGCTATCGCTTTCGCACTTGTAATCCTCATTATTTTTCTGTTTTTCCGCGACTTGCTTATCGCTTTCCGTCCGCTTATCGATATTCCGGTTTGCATTATAGGTTCTTTCTTTATAATGTATGTGGCAGGATTATCTCTTAACATTCTCACCATGCTTGCTATAGTACTGGCAACGGGCTTGGTTGTAGATGACGGTATTGTAGTTACCGAAAATATTTATAAAAAAATTGAAGAGGGGATGTCTCCCATGGAGGCTGCCCTGAAAGGTTGCAATGAAATATTTATGGTAGTTATTACAACCTCTATTACACTTGCTATTGTGTTCCTGCCCATTATATTTTTATCGGGTTTTACGGGAAAACTATTCCGTGAATTTGCCATTGTGGTTGCAGGCTCGGTACTTATCTCCGCCTTCGTTTCACTTTCGCTTACGCCTGTACTTAGCGTGAAATTAGCCCGTAAAGGGAACAAGAAAAGTAAGTTTTACGAACAATCCGAACCTTTCTTTATTGGCATGAATAATACCTATGCCAAAATGCTGAAAGCCTTTATGCGGCAACGCTGGGTAGCTATTCCCATTATAGTGGCTTGTTTGGGAATCATCTTTATAATGGGAGGCAGCCTGCACTCAGAACTTGCCCCGCTGGAAGATAAATCCTTGCTACGTTTTCAAATACTTGGCCCTGAAGGCGCATCTTACGATTATACTTCTGCCTATATGGATTCGCTGAACCGTTTTGTGGAGGATTCTGTTCCTGAGAAAAAGGTATTTCTAACCATTGCAGCGCCTTCGTTTGCAGGTTCCGGTGCCTTGAATACAGGATATGCCCGTATGGTTTTGCCACCACCTGATGAACGGAAACGCTCGCAGAATGAGATTGCAAATTATATGACGGCAAGGCTGGCTAAGTTCCCTTCAGCCAGAACTTTTGCTGTGCAGGAACAGACAATAGCAGTTGGTTCAGGCAGATTAGCGCTACCTATCCAATTTGTTATTGAAGCAACCACGGTAGGTGAACTTCGAAAAGTACTGCCTAGATTTCTGGCACTCGCCCAAAAGGATTCTTTACTTACTAAAGTAGATGCCAACCTTAAATTTAACCATCCTCAGTTAGACATTTCTATTGACAGGGAAAAAGCTGATGCGCTGAATGTTCCTATTATGAGCATTGCCCAAACGCTGGAAGCATCTATGAGCGGACAACGCTTCCAATACTTCTATTTGAATAATAACCAGTACCAGGTGATAGGAGAGTTTTTGAACCAAAACCGTACCAAGCCTTTAGATATCCAATCTATCTATTTGAGAAGTGATTCCGGCACAGGTAACCTGGTTGAACTGGATAACCTTGTTCGCATAAGAGACACTGCCAATCCGGCACAGTTGTTCCACTACAACCGTTTTGAATCGGCTACTATTGCGGCGGATATTGCGCCCGGCCATACCATTGGAGATGCGATTAATGAATTGAACAGGCTGGCTAAACTGATTGACACAACCACCAAGAAACCCTATCTGCCTGATAATATAAGAACAGAACTTGCCGGAGCGTCACGCGACTTTATGGAAAGTTCTTCCGACCTGTTGTTTGCATTCGTTTTAGCGCTGGTGTTAATTTATTTAGTTCTGGCAGCCCAGTTCGAAAGCTTTATTGATCCGTTTATTATTATGATTACAGTGCCGATGGCAATAGCGGGAGCTATTCTATGCCTATGGTACTTTAACCAGACCTTGAATATTTTCAGTGAGATTGGAATTATTACTTTGATAGGCCTTGTTACTAAAAACAGTATTCTTATTGTGGAGTTTGCCAACCAGTTGCAGGAGCAAGGCGTTGCATTCCGAGACTCCATAATGCAGGCTGCTGAAGCCCGTTTGCGCCCTATCCTTATGACGACACTCGCGATGGCTCTTGGAGCATTGCCCATTGCGTTGGCATTGGGAGCCGGAGCTACCAGCCGCAAGTCGTTAGGAACGGTTATTGTCGGCGGATTATTATTCGCTTTGATACTTACATTGTTTGTTATTCCTGCTGTGTATTCTTTCCTGGGAAGGCCGGTTAAACATATTGAAAAAACCTCTGAATAGTTCCATGAAGAAGCCCCTCCTTTATATTGTCATTCTGTTTTTCTTTACCGGTATTCATGCACAAAACTTGCTTACGCTGGATAGTGCTATTGCCATTACATTAAAAAATAACTACAATATTCAGCTGGCGCTAAATGCATATAAAATTGCTTCCAATAATTATGCACCCGGTGAGGCCGGTATGTTGCCAACCATTAGCGCCAATGCCACTTATTCTGCATCGGTTACCAATCTTAGCCAACTATATAGCACAGGACAGGATGTGAATAAAAATGGCGCTGTTTCTACTACCATAATGCCTTATGTCGGATTATCGTGGACCCTCTTTGATGGTACCCGAATGTTTGTTGCTTACAATGAACTTGGTTTGTTAAGGGATGAAGGCATGCTTAATTTGAAAGCTACCATGCAGGATAATATTGCATCGGCAATTGAAGCCTATTATAATATTGTGCAACAGAAGCAATTGTTGGCGGTGGATGATTCCAACCTTATCGTGTATAAACAAGAACTGGATATTGCCCAAAAACAATACCAGGTTGGGTTGGGTTCCAAACTTAATTACCTGCAGGCGGAAGTAAGCTACAATGCCCAGAATTCGGCAAGGCTTAAACAGGAAGTTTTGGTTGAGAATGCCATTGTAGCCCTTAACCAATTATTGGAACTTCCGGTTGCAACCACCTATGATGTTAGGCAGGATATTAATATTGGGCACGAGTTAACATACGACAGCCTGAATATTTTAGCGTCAGCACAAAACCCCAACCTGGCTTTGGCTAAAACCGGAATCAGGGTGGCACATGATAATGTAAAAGAAACCGATGCCCTGCGATTGCCTACTCTTAGCGCAGGTGCCAATTATGGATTATCGCATACCTCTTCCAATGCCGGCTTTGCCCTTTATAATCAGTCTACCGGGTTGCTTGGTGCAGGGTTTACTTTCTCGTGGACCATCTTTAATGGTTCCATTATTAACATACAGCATGAGAACGCTAAACTGGCCGAGGTTAGCGCAAAGTTTCAATATGATTTAACAAATTTCCAGGTGAACGCAACATTGCTTGAAAATTTTAAACAATATGAAGTAAACCTGAAAATTTTGAAGATGGATGAAGATAA
>DATHOL010000312.1:0-7964 GCA_035484895.1 Bacteroidia bacterium
ATATTAAAAACTGATATTTATCAGTTTTTAGTCGCTACAATAAATAGTTTATAAATACCAATAAATCAACATATTAATTTATTTAGCGATGGTTTATATTTTAATAAACAATATTTTTAAACTTCTAAAGTTTATGCTAAATGGAAAGAATATTTAACATATTCTTAACTTATATCTGTTTATTTTTAATTTTGTCTGTATAATACCACATTTACTTTGAAAAAAATTACTTCGCTTTTATTTATCGTTTTAGGAATTTTAATATTCCCTTTGTTGGGATATACCCAAAACAAGGCCGAATTGTCAGCACCGGCCAAAGTTCTGTTACCACAGGATAAACTTGAAGTTTTTGAGCAAATGTTAAAATCGCAGCATTTATTTGCCACTGTAAAACAAGTTGCAGGTGCAAACAAGCAGGAAATGCAAATGTTCCACCAATTTTACCTGGATTCGCTTATGCGCGATAAAGCGGCTTTTAACCAAGCTGTTTTAAGGGGCAAAATTGCCAATCAATACGATGTAAAAGTGTATGTTGATAAAATGACACCTCAGTATGTTGCAATGCTTCGGAGATTTCAAAAATTGAGGCATGATGCACCTGCAACGGTAGATGAATATATGCACCCCAGTGTTCCCCCCGTAACTTGTGTGAACGGTTGCAGTAATATGGATTTTGAAAACGGTACTCTTTCTTCCTGGACGGCTTGTTATGCGGCCAATACCTCTACTTCCTCCAGTTTTGCCACCTCAGCTTTTACCTGTTTTGGCCCCTTGGGAGCCGTTACAGTTGCTGCCTACGACCCTGCAACATCATCTAATCAGGTTTCTCTAACTTCAGGTGCAGGCTTCGACCCTATTGCAGGTGCTCTAATACCATTAGTTGCCCCGGGCGGAGGAAGTTATTCCTGCGAAGTAGGAGATGGAACCGGTTTTAATTATGGTGTTGCCATGATTGAGCAAACCTGGATGGTTACAGCGGCACAACCCAATTTTTCGTTTATGGATGCCGTATTACTCGAAAATCCGGCTCACCCATTCTACCAACAACCTTATTTTGAAATAGAATTACTTGACCAATTTGGAAATCCAATACCGGGTTGCGGACAATATGAAGTTGTATCAGCACCTGGCCTGCCCCAGTATACACCTGTTTACTATGCTATAGATGCCGATACAGTTTATTGCAAGCCTTGGACAAACCAATATGTATCGCTTGCCAATTATGTGGGCACGTGTGTTACACTTAAAGTAATTTCTTCTGATTGCGCGCAGGGAGGCCACTTTGGCTATGGCTATTTTGATGCGCTTTGCAGTCCTCAGGCGCTTATATCTTCTTCTCCTGCAATATGTGGAAGTCAAAATGTAACACTTACAGCTCCCCCCGGTTCGGCCAGTTATCAATGGTTAGGGCCATGTATTACAGGGCCAACCAACCAACAATCAACCACAGTTAATTGCGCCGGAACGTATAGCGTAATACTAATCAGTAACCTCAGAAATCCATGTCCGGATACATTGAAGATTACTATTACGGTTTCTCCGCAACTTAACTTTAACCCGGTTTCACAAACCAATGTTAAGTGTTTTGGAGGCAGTACAGGAAGCGCAACTAATGTTGCAACCGGCGGTACAGCTCCATATACTTACAGCTGGACTCCTGCAGGCGGCACAAATGCAGCAGCAACAGGACTTTCGGCCGGAACTTATACAGCCTATGCAACAGATAATGCAGGTTGTAAAGATTCTCTTGTAATTACTATTACACAACCTCCTTTATTAACAGCCACGGCAAGTTCTACACCTGTTACCTGTAATTCAAATACAGGATCTATCACTGTGGCTGCCGGCGGTGGTACTCCCAATTATACGTATTTATGGACACCTACAAATAATAATAACGCTACCGAATCAAATCTTAGTGCAGGAACTTATACCATCACCGTTACAGATGCCAATGGATGTACAGCCACATCTACTACAACTATTACAAACTCCGGCGGATTAAATGTTACTACGGCAGTAACCAATATTCCGTGTTTCGGTGGAACAGGAAGTGCAATAGCGACACCTGTTGGCGGAACGGCTCCTTACACGTACACATGGGCACTAACCGGAGGAACAAATGCTACAGCTACGGGCTTAAGTGCAGGCAGTTATACTATTACCGTTCAGGATAATAATGGATGCACAGGAACTGCCATAGCCAGTATTACAGAACCACCTGCCTTAGCACTTACAACCGGTGCAACACAAACACCATGCGGTGGAAATACCGGCACCACTACGGTGACAGTTACAGGAGGAACTCCTGCCTATACTTATTTGTGGAATCCGTCGGCCAGTACAAATGCTACCGCTACCGGCCTTACAGCGGGCGTTTACACCATTACTGTTACTGATGCCAACGGATGTACACAAACAAGTGCCGCGGTGGTAACTACCACGGGCGGCTTAACGGTGAGCGCTACAACTACGGGTATCTCTTGTTTCGGCGGTTCTAATGGAACTGCTACAGGTATCCCCGCAGGCGGAACAGCCCCCTATACTTATACCTGGACTCCAAGCGGAGGCTCAAATGCTACGGCTACCGGCCTTAGCCTGGGCACATATACCATTTCCATTGCAGATGCTAATGGATGCCTTGGTACTGCCTCAGCTACCATTACGCAACCTACTGCACTTACTGCCACTTCTACTGCTACGCAAACCAATTGCGCTTCCAGTACCGGTTCAGCAACAGTTACAGCAGCGGGAGGAACACCGGGCTATGCTTATCTATGGACTCCATCAGCCAATACAAATGCTACAGCAACAGGTTTAAGCGCGGGCATATATAATGTTACTGTTACAGATGCCAATGGTTGCACACAAACAAGCACAGCTACGGTTACCTCGCTAAACGGCGAAACAGTCAGCATTTCTGCCAGCACCAATATTCTTTGTAAAGGAGCTAATAATGGCACTTCCACTGCTTCGGTAGTGGGCGGAACCTTGCCCTATATATATGCCTGGACACCAACAGGCGGAACTAATGCAGCAGCCACAGGGTTGAGTGCAGGCACATATACCATTACTGTTACGGATGGCAACGGGTGCATATCTTTCACCACGCAAACAATTACAGAACCTCCGGCACTAACAGCAGCTATTACATCCACCACTAATATTTCATGTCCCGGACCTGCCACCGGCACTTTAGTTATGGCAGCAGGTGGTGGAACACCCGGTTATACCTACAACTGGACACCTAATGGCGGCACAAATGCCACCGCCAGCGGATTATCTGCCGGAACATACACAGTTACCGTAACCGACGCTAATAATTGCACAGCAACCACCAGCGGAACAATAACAGTATCCTCTGTCAATCCGCTTAAGCTATCTGTTTCAGGAGCTGTTTCATTCTGTCCCGGTGGTTCAGCTACGCTTGTAGCGAATGCCTCAGGAGGAAGCGGTACATATAACTTTATTTGGACACCGGGAAACAATACCGCTCAAATCATTACTGTAAATCCAACCACTACTACAACCTATACTGTTCAGGTTACCGATGCCTGTGGTCAGGTGGTGAGTGATGTAGTGACCGTAACTGTTAATGCGGCGCCCAATGTAAACTTCACCGCTTTGCCAATGCTCGGATGTGCGCCACTATGTGTTCAATTCCGAGACTTATCTACCATTTCAAACAACAAGATTAATCAATGGAGATGGAATTTCGGAGATGGTGACAGTTCAATGATAAGGGATCCTATCTATTGTTACCAAACCCCGGGCTCTTATAATGTGGACCTGACAGCAATTTCAGATAGCGGATGCAGCAGCACGCTCAAAATTTTAAACCTGATAACTGTTTATCCTGCACCTGTTGCAAACTTCACTTACTCTCCGCAACCAGTAAACATTACAGAGCCACTGGTTCAGTTTACCGATAACAGTTCTTCCAAATACCCAATTATATTCTGGAACTGGACATTCGGAGATGGTACTGATTCCGTCAGTTCTTTACAAAATCCAACCCACTTATATAGCGACACAGGCAGCTATTGCACTACACTTACCATAGTAGATGAACATGGCTGCATGGACAATTCAACAAATTGCCTGGTGGTTGACCCTATGTTTACCTTATACATTCCGGATGCATTTAGCCCGAATGGCGATGGTATTAATGATGTATTCATGGCGAAAGGCTCCTACATAAAAGATTTTGAAATGTATGTTTTCGACCGCTGGGGAATGAAACTTTTCCATTCTAGTAATATAATGAATGGTTGGGACGGAACAGTACATGGAGGCTCCACCGTATCGCAGGAAGATACTTACGTTTATCAGATTAACGTAACCGATACCAAAGGAAATAAGCACGCTTATAACGGAAAAGTTACACTTATAAAATAATATTTCCCTTAAAGGGATTTATTTGCAAAAATGCCGGTATGTACTCAATACCGGCATTTTTCTTTTATGGACTCTATTTTTTTACCGCATTATATTGATTACTAATATATTAAACCCATAAATTAGAATAAAAAAGGAACTTTTGTAAATAATCTCCGTAGAAAGTATAATTAATCGACTAACTATAAAGAAGACAGTATTAAAATTGCGCCTTCTAAGCTATTTGGGCTTTTTGGGTGCAACTATTTTTTAATGAATAGCAACGGAGCTTAAATTAGTTCCAACATATACATGAAACTCAGGATACCTCGAAACCTTATATTCATATTTATTCTTACCGGCATTGCTATTGGCAGTGCATCTTATTATTCCTACAAAAATGTGATGCTTACCTCACAATCCGGGGAAATGGTATCGCAAGCCAAGGAAACCCTCTTTCGTATTGAACGGGTAATGGCTCAAATTACTGAAGTAGAAGCAAGCGCCAGAGAAGTATTTATCAGCGGAGACAAAAAATCTGTTTCAGAATATGACAGTAACAGTCTCGAACTATCCAATAAAATTACAGCGCTTAAAAGCTCTATAAAAGAGAACCCCATCCAGGAGCAACACATTATTACGCTCCAAGCCCACTTGAATGCTGAGCTAGGCACCGTTGACAGCGCCATTAAACTGAGCATGAAGTCCTCTGAAAAAGGAGGAAAGTACATAGAACTTGGCCCCGGCAAGGCAAATTTTGAAGAAGTTAAAGCGACTCTCAGCAATATGAAGGAGAATGAAAACAGCCTTTTATTACTGCGGGAAGAAGAAAACAGCAAAGCCACCTACAAATCATTGCAGGCAATTCTTTTAAGTGCAGGCCTTGCCATATTGCTTATACTTTGGTTACTGTACTTATTAAATGCAGACATTTCAAAAAGAAGGACTGCGGAAAAACTGGCTTTGGAAAACGAAAAAAAATATCGTACTATTTTCGATAATGTGGGCGATGTGCTTTTTACCAGCAATTACAAGGGCGTTTGCACTATGGTAAATCCGCGTATAACCGATTTGTCGGGGTATACACCCGAAGAACTTATAGGGAAACACTTTAGCTACCTGGTTGCACCTGAATGGCAGCAAGAAGTAACGGAACATTATTTGAATCAATTTATAAACAGAGTAGATGAAACACTTAAGGAATTTCAAATAGTTGCTAAGAGCGGACAAATTAAGTGGGTGGAACAAAAAGCAGTGTTGCTAATGGACGATAACCGTATGCTGGAATACCAATGCACAGTACGTGATATCACAGAGCGAAAAAACATGGAGTCAGCCTTGATTCAAAGCAACAAGAAATTTCAAAATATTTTTAACTCCAGTCCTTTTGCCATAGCCACAATACAATTGGAAAGCGGTAGGTTTCTTGAAATTAATGACGAATTCACATCCATCTTCGGATATACTAAAGAAGATGTGGAGGGGCGCACCACTATTGAGATAGGAATGCTTACGCAAAGCGAAAGGGATAAAATAGTAGAGCATATTAAAGTTTACGGTTATACCAAAAACCATGAACTGAACTTTGTTACAAAATCAGGAGTTGCTACTCCTTGTATATATTCCAATATACTTATTGATATTGACGGCAATCCTACCATACTTGCCATGTTTAACAACATTACCGAATTAAAGAAACTGGAAAAAGCGTTGGCTGAAAGCAACAGGAAGTTCCTTACCATATTTAGTTCCAGTTTGCAGGCAGTTTGTATTTCAGAAATTCCCGAAATCCAAGGACTCGGCAAAATAACGGAAGTAAACCAAGCCTATTGCGAACTTTTTAAAATTAAGAAATCAGATATTTTAGGATACACCCTCCTCGAATCAGGATTGCTTACAAATGACGCTGTAAAAAAAATAGGGCTGGAGGCAAAGGGGAAAAAACTGTTGGTTAATTATGAACTGAATATGCATAAAAAGACAGGGGAAAAAATTACCTGCCTTATTTCATATAATGAAGTGGAGTTAAGTGGAAAGTACTATCGCATTTCCTTATTTAATGATATTACTGAAAGGAAAAAACTGGAAAATGAACTTATTACAGCTAAAGAAAAAGCGGAAGAATCAACCCATGCAAAAGAAATTTTTGTAGCTAATATGAGTCACGAAATCCGCACGCCAATGACAGGCATTATTGGCCTCAGTGATTTATTGGGAGATACTTCTTTAAGCAACGAGCAAAGAGAATACCTTGACGGAATTAAACATTCTTCCGAAAGCTTATTAACCATTATTAATGAAATACTTGATATTTCAAAAATTAATGCCGGTAAAATAGCCTTTGAAAAAATACCTTTCAACCTGCATTCCATTATAAAAAATGTTGCCTTTACAATGGAACCAAGGGCAATTCAAAAAGGCATACAATTTAAATTTAATATAAACAGCTCGGTACCGGAGAAGGTAATGGGCGATTCGGTAAGGCTATCTCAGATTCTTTGGAACCTGGGTGGTAATGCGCTTAAATTTACCGAAAAAGGGTTTGTTGAAATAGGTGTAATTAAGCTCAGCGAGGTAAATAATAAGATTCGGCTTATGTTTACCATAAAAGATACGGGTATAGGTATTCCGGAAAATAGGCTAGCTGATATTTTTGAAGAATTTATACAGGCTGAAACAGCTACCTCACGTAAATATGGAGGCACGGGGTTAGGCTTAACCATTGCCAATAAACTGGTAGAACTGCAGGGAGGAACTATTTCGGTTGAAAGTGAGGAACACGTAGGCTCAACATTCCGTTTTACGCTGGAGTATGGCTGCTATTATCAGCCAATTAAAACTTCTGGCGGCAGTTCTGAAACCATGCATTCTGATAAAAGTGCTGACTTAGCCGGACTAACTGTTCTGCTGGCTGAGGACAATAAGATTAACCAGGGGGTTTGCAGTAAAATTTTAACCGGAAGAGGTGCGACAGTGGATGTGGTGGATGACGGAAAAAAAGTTATTGAAAAACTAACTTCGAAGTATTACGATATAATATTAATGGATATTCAAATGCCTGAAATGGATGGGTATGAAACCACCCGGTTTATCCGTGCACAAATGCCAATGCCTAAATCAGGCATACCAATTATTGCACTTACAGCTTTTGCTATGGAAGGCGAAGATGAAAAATGCAGGGCTGCGGGAATGAATGGCTTTGTTTCAAAGCCCTTCAAAGTCTATGAACTCTGTGCAAAAATAATGCAGTTTACGAGCCAAAGACATCCTACTCTGGCGGAACAAAAAACCCGGTAGAAAACTCAAAACATTCTTAAACATGCGCTATTCTTTGTTTTCTTCCCGCATCCTACATATTCACACCGTTCCGGTAAATTATTTAAACTTGCAATCATTTCCATTGCATAACCTGATGTATGGTAAACATGCGTTGCTTCCCGTTCCGAACACGTTTTTTAACGCTTAATATATTATAAGGATGCCAGCTTTCCCCCTACTTACTTGGTTTCGCAATGTTTCTCTCACAAAAAAATTATATTTTGTTGTCGGGATAATGGCAGCACTGATTGGCGTGGAGCTTTTTGCAT
>DATHOL010000313.1:0-6417 GCA_035484895.1 Bacteroidia bacterium
TGGGTTCAAATCCTCTTTAGCGCCATTCCATTTTTGGGCACCCGATGTCTATGAAGGTGCACCAACTACCGTAACTACCTATATGGCAACGGTTGTAAAGACTGCCGCTTTTGCTGCTTTCTATCGTTTATTTTCGCTTTGTTTCTGGCAACTTGCGCCGCATTGGGCAGACATCCTCTCATGGATGGTTGTATTAACCTTGTTTATTGGTAACGTTAGCGCAGTGCGCCAGAAAAGCGTTAAGCGTTTATTAGCATATTCCAGTGTTGCCCATGCCGGATACATTGCCATTGCGATAGTTGCGATGAGCACGCCTTCTACATCGGCTATCATGTATTATACGTTCACGTATTCTATTTCCAGTTTAAGTGCATTTACTATTTTATTTATTGTATCGAGGCACAAAGGCAGCAAGGATATTTCAGCATTCGAAGGTATGTCTAAAGCCAACCCACTACTTTCTTTTGCTATGACAGTTGCAATGCTTTCGCTTGCAGGTATCCCACCCACAGCAGGCTTCTTTGCTAAATATTATGTTTTCTTCACTGCCATAAATCATGGATATACATGGTTAGTATTGGTAGCAGTAATTGCTGCTTTGGTAGGTGTTTATTACTATTTCCGGGTAATAATTGCCATTTACTTTAAACCCGAACAACAACTTGTTCCTATTAAAGTTGGCCCCTTGCACCGGACGGTGCTTATCATCACCACTATTCTAACCTTGCTGTTTGGGTTGTTTCCGAATTTGGTTTTGGGGTGGCTATAGTGCTGCTATTGCTTTTTAGTTTTGACTAATTCGTCATTGTTGTAGTACTCGTTCTTTAGTAATGTACCTTTATCATCATAGTATTGCCAACAACCTGTTTTTAAGCCATAGCAACAGGCAAAGACAGTCTTAAATTCATAGTAATCATCTACTAAAGAATTATCGGTATCATCTAGTTGAGTTGAATCCACAAAGTCTTTCCCTTTATAAGTGCCTACAACAAAATATAAGTTTGTTAGACGGCTTTTCAATTTCTCGTGAAAAAATGTTGTATTAGTGCTATCAGTATTGGTTAGGGCATATATTTTGACGGATTTAATTTCTCCATTGGGATAATATTCTTTCCATACTCCATTTATAAAACTATTAAAACAAGAGCCTTGAAACTTTATCTGACCATCAGGATAAAATTGTTTTACCGGGCCTTGCAATGCATCATGGTGGAAATTAAGTATGAATGCTTCTTTTCCGTTTTCATAAAATCCAGTATAAGTTCGATCAAGTTCCCAGCCGGAAGAATCATAATAATATTCTAATTCAAGTTTTCCAAATTTATCATAATCTTGTATCTTCCAATAATTAGAATCTTTATTTTGAGATACTTTTTTTTTAGGTTTGCCGTCTTGCCAAAATAATGGGTCAGTAACCTTTTGTTGAGAGTAACAAAACATAGGAGTAAAGTAGAGAAGCAGAATAAAAATAAGTTTCATGTATGTTTTTTTAAAATCAAATATAAGAATAAAAATTTCTCTTAGCTTTGTATATGCCTTTCACTCTAATCTCTTAGTTCTAACCTCTTAGCTTATCTATATGAAACGCTCCGACATAAACCCGCTCCCTGCCCATCACGGGGCATATATCCAAAAGATTGAGGATATTGAATTAATAGATGCATTGGAAAAATACGGCAAATCGTATTTTCAACCTGAACGGGATAAACTTATTGCTTTAGGTGATAATGTATATGCTCCCGGCAAATGGACCATAAAAGATATTATGCAGCATTTAATTGATGCAGAACGGATATTTGCATATCGTGCACTTCGGTTTGGAAGAAACGACAAAACTCCTTTGACCGGTTTCGAAGAGAATGATTATGCCATAACTGCAGAAGCATCGCGCAGGAGCTTGGATGAAATACTGAATGAATTTTTTGCGGTAAGGGAAACAACCATCCAATTATTTAAAAGCTTTACCGCTGAAATGCTGATGCGCGAAGGGCAAATGCCAAGCGGAAGTATTACTGTGCTCGGTATTGGTTTTGCAATAGCAGGGCATAACAGGCATCACATGGAAATACTGAAAGAAAGGTATTACGGATTGGTTTAGTTTTTAAAGTTTTCAAAAGAGTATCTTTGAGTACTTAAGTGTGATTTAGAATTCAATGAAAATTACTTATGTAAGCCATGCCGCTTTATTGATTGAAGTAGATGGGCTCAAAATAGTAACCGATCCCTGGCTGATAGGTACATCCTATTGCGGGCAATGGTTTTTATTTCCAAAACCGGGCAAAATCGAAAAGACTTTTGATGCGGATGTAATTCTTTATTCACACGGACATGAAGACCACCTGCATCCGGAAAGCTTAAAACTGCTAAATAAAAATGCAAAAGTTTTTTATCCTTATTCATGGTATGATGGAGCAAAACCATTTTTCGATGAGTTTGGGTTTAAAAACCTGACGGAAGCGATTAATGAAAAGACGTACAAAATAGGCAACGATACTACTGTAACTTATTTTTCAAATAATCTGGATAATGTCATTGTAATTGAGAGCAATGGCAAAGTGCTGGTAGATGTGAACGATGCCCTGCATTCAGCCCCGGAAGCTAATATGCGGATTATTATCTCCAAAATAAAAAAGAGATGGGCAACTATTGATTATGTATTTTCAAGTTACGGAGGCGCGGCGTATTTTCCTAATTGCATCAAGTTTGCCGGTAAAGATGATATGGAAATCGGGAAAACAAGGGAACTGTTCTTTTTAAATAATTTCTGTAAGCTTGTTAAATTACTTAACCCTGTTTTTGCCATACCATTTGCCAGTGATTTTGTTCTTTTGGACGAAGACCAGCAATGGATGAATACTACTAAATTCCCACGGAATCAAATTAAGGAATATTATAAAAAATACACCGGAAACTCCACCTCCGTGCAGATTTTGGAAATGTATCCCGAAGATTATTTAGATAATGATAAGTTTGTTGAATGCTCTTCCTATCATCAAAAGGTAAAGCCGGAAGGGTTGGCACATCTTATTAAAGAGGAATATGCCGCAGAGATTGAAAAAAAGAAACATATTGTCAAATTAACCGATGCAGAAGCTGCGGATGTATTGGAAAAACTACGGGAGCATGTGATTAAAAAGCGTTACGTTATTCCATTCGAAAAGCAGAAAAAAATAAAATATGCTTTGCAGCTTACCGATTACCAGGATTCTAAATATTTTACTATTGATTTGAGGGGAAACGAACCAAAAGTGTTTATGACCGATGTATTTGAAAAGGATAATATCCTGCTCATGAAAATAAAATCGGCAACTTTATCATATTCGATGCAGGAGGAGTGGGGAGGCGATGCCATTATAATAGGCTATGGCTGCATGATGGAGATTTATGATATAAGTACTATTAAAGAAGGGTTGGATAATTTATCGGTGCGCTTAATTACCAATTATCCGAATACAAAAGAATATTTGCAACGGGTTCCGTTCCGTGCGATAAAGTATTTGATGACCGATTCTTTAAAAAGAAATAGTTTGCTTACTGCTATTCTGCCGGGTAAATCAGGCGAGATTAATTTCTCGGACCCAAAACTAGGCGACCATCTTTTATGGTTATCGAAAACGAAATGCGAGATATGCAATGCCTGTAACCTGCCGGAGAAAATTAGTTTTAATTAGCCTTTGTACGTTCCAAACACCTTTCGGAACGTATCTGAAATCTCACCCAACGAAACATAGTTTTCGCAGGCATCCACAATAGCAGGCATGAGGTTGGTATCGGTTTTGGCTTCGGCTGCTAATCGCTCCAGGCAAGCTTTTGCTTTTTCATTATCGCGTTCGGCTTTTACCTTTTTTAGTTTGTCAATCTGGAATTGTCGGATGGAATCATCTACCCGTAAAAGGTTTTCCGGTATCTTTTCTTCCACCTGGAATTTATTAACACCCACGATTATTTTTTCTTCTTTCTGAATTTTATCCTGGTATTCAAAAGCGGAAGAGGCAATTTCATTTTGGATATAACTCTTTTCAATTGCTTTTACGGCACCACCCATTTTTTCAATTTTGTCTAAATATTCCCAGGCGGCTTTCTCCACCTGATTCGTGAGGGTTTCTATAAAATATGAACCAGCAAGAGGGTCAACTGTATTTGGAACACCACTCTCATAAGCAATTATTTGTTGGGTTCGAATAGCTAACCTTGCTGCATCTTCTGAAGGTAATGCGAGTGCTTCATCGAATCCATTGGTATGCAGTGATTGTGTTCCGCCCATCACAGCTGCTAAAGCTTGTATGGTTACCCGTATAATATTATTGTATGGTTGCTGCGCTGTTAGCGTTGAGCCTCCTGTTTGAGTATGGAAGCGTAACATCTGTGCTTGTGGCTCTGTAGCGCCTAGGTCTTTGGTAATCTTCGCCCACATCCTTCTCGCCGCGCGGAACTTGGCAACCTCTTCAAACAAATTATTGTGCGCATTAAAAAAGAAAGAAAGCCGTTTGGCAAAAACATTTATATCCAACCCTTTTTTGAGGGCGGCCCGGCAATATTCCCGGCCGTTTGCCAGTGTAAATGCCAATTCCTGCACAGCGGTAGAGCCTGCTTCCCGAATATGATATCCCGAGATAGAAATGGTGTTCCACTTAGGGACTTCCTTAGCACAATATTCAAAAATATCGGTAATAATACGCATAGAAGGAGTAGGAGGGTAGATGTATGTTCCGCGTGCAGCATACTCTTTCAGTATATCGTTTTGTATCGTGCCGGAGATCTTTTTTATATCCGCACCCTGCTTCCTCGCAAGGGCAATATACATTCCCAACAAAATAGATGCCGTAGAATTAATCGTCATGGATGTGGAAATATTTTCCAGCTTAATGCCGTCAAATAAAATTTCCATATCGCGCAAGGTATCTATTGCCACACCTGACTTACCAACCTCTCCTTCTGATAAATCATGGTCGGAATCATACCCCATCTGGGTAGGTAAATCAAAGGCCACAGACAAACCAGTAGTACCATTATTGAGCAGATAGTGATAACGTTTATTCGATTCTTCCGCAGTGGAGAACCCTGCATATTGGCGCATGGTCCACAACTTGCTGCGGTACATATCCGGATGCACACCACGTGTAAAAGGAAATACACCCGGTTGTTCATTTTCAATTCCCGCCACGGGCGGATAACACCGTTCTATCTCAATTCCTGAATCGGTATAAAATTTAAGGGGTTCTTTGGGTGTGCTCATAAAAAGGGAATATGGTTAGCAGGAGCAAAGATAGGGAATGATAAGAGAACCTGTTAAATGAGTGAATTAGGGATAGTATTCGATGACTCTTTCAATTATTGTTTCCTCCGGGATATTATCTTTACTAATCTTGATTTCTCTAAGCCAATTTCCTTCCTTATCAAAATTTTCATATTTACAGGTATACCTGTCACAGGGATGCCCCCCACTTCTTTCAATTTCATTACCGTTAGTATCATGCTTATAAAACAGTTTTTGAGTCAAACTATCTTTGTTATAAAGATAATCGTCTTCTTCAATAAGATTATCTAATGCATCGTATTGGTATATAAATTTTTCATTAAAAGCCATGTTGTTTTTGTAACAACCTTCTTCAATCATATTTCCTTTAGTATCGTATTTATAAAAGGTTTTCCAATCATCAACAATACTGTCGATGCTAAATAATTTTACCCAATTGCTATCACAATTATAGCGTCTGGTATATGTTAACCTATTATTATAACCATATCCTTTTTCCTCAATCATCTTATCGCGATTATTATAAAGATATGTCCATTTCTCTAAAATTGTATCGCTTTTACCAAAATATGAGGACACGGCAATCAGATATCCTTTAGAATTATAATCGTCAACATCTCTTGAACTCAATTTGTTTTTTTGAGTTCCTGAATTATTGTAATAATAAAATTCTGTACATGTTTTTACCCTCCCTTTCAAATGATATTTATCAAGGTCATTTTTATGCTTATTTCCTACAAATGAGAAAAGCAAAAAACTTAAAAGAATTAAAAAAAGCGGTTTCAATTTTGACTTCATACCGCAGAAGAAAGGTTACAAGTACTTACCTTTGTATTGAGACATCACCTTTTCATTCGGAATGCCCATGCCTGCATCCAAGTTTTTAAGAGTGGTTTCAATTTCAAGTTTTTGTTCTTCGGATAAATTATCCCAAAAATCCGCATCCGCCTTTTTTGAAACAAAGGAATAGATTTCCTTTAAAGTGGTGCTATCATTAATGACATCAATCACTTTAAATAAGGTATATTTTAATTCAGCCGTGCTCATGAACAGAGTATTTATATTGCAAATGTAAGATATTTCAAGGTTGGTATTGGATTACTGTCTCATCTTGCAAAAAATAGGCTATTTTTGCCGCCCGATTGAATATGCCCTATGTC
>DATHOL010000314.1:0-2801 GCA_035484895.1 Bacteroidia bacterium
CGGCACTAAGGTTGACATCAGCTATTTTGTAAATGAAGTGCTCGACCGCGAACGCCAGGAAGAAGTATATGATTACTTCCGTGAATCGGAATCAGATTCCGTTGAAGATGCCTTACAGGAACTCGGCGAAAATGACTATTCCGAAACAGACTTAAGACTTATGAGGATTAAGTTTATTGCGGAAATGGGGCACTAATCTATTTGTGCTTTTTCATTGTGAATAAAATGAATGATAACCCCCTACACAACCGCCATTCAATCCGTTTAAAAGGATATGACTATTCAAAGGCAGGTGCATATTTTATTACCATTTGTGTAAAGGATAAAATCCATTTCTTTGGGAAAATTGAAAATGGTGAAATGATTTTAAATGATGCCGGAATCATGATTGATAAATGGTGGCAGAAAATACCGGAAAAATTTCCGGATATTGAATTATGCGATTATCAAATAATGCCGAATCATTTTCATGCGATTATAATCAATACGGGCATTGTACGGGCGGACCCGGTTGGGGCGGACCCGCGTGTCCGCCCTGAAACCGAATCATCCGATTCAAACGAATCATTGGAAATAAATATAGGGCAGACACATGGGTCTGCCCCTACAGATGCGGATATGGATTCGCCGTTATATGCGGTGGTGCAATGGTTTAAAACCATGTCGACAAATGAATATATCCATGGCGTAAAAAAACTAGGTTGGCGGCCATTCTATGGTAAATTATGGCAACGTAATTATTATGAACATATAATCCGTGATGAAAAATCATACAATGCAATTGCCGATTACATCAATAATAATCCTGCAAATTTGGCAAACGATAATTTATATTTGAAATAATTTCCTTTATTTTCCATATAACGATAACGCCAGCCCTGCATACATGGACACATCTGCTGATGCATTTTTCTTCCCTAAGCGGACTACCACCATATTTTCATCAGGGATAATTAAGATGTATTGTCCTGAGAATCCTTCCGCGGCAATCACCCGGTGTTTTCCAACCTGTTCAAACCACCACTGGTAGCCATAATCCGGGGATGTTTGAGCTTTTGTAGCTTCAGCAAAATAGTTGGAAGGTATAATTTCTTGGCCATTCCATTTGCCGGAGTCGAGCATTAATTTACCAATACGGGCAAAATCACGCGCGTTGGAATAAAAGCAGCAAAAAGATTTTTCCATTCCTCCTTTGTGGTCCAGGCTCCAGTATGCGGGTCGTTCTGCGCCCATAGGCGCCCATAGTTTTTCAGATGCATAATCGCTCAGCGTTTTCCCGGTGGCTTTCGTAACTATTTCTCCTAACAAAACCGTGTTACCACTCTGGTAAAAGAATTTACTTCCCGGTTTTTCTATACAATGATGTTTATGTGTTAGCCATAATAAGTTATTGCCGTAAAGCGCTTTTGCTGCATAGCCAAACGGGTCGCCATAATTCTCCTTGAAAAGTATTCCGGAGCTCATCGTAAGTAAATCTTTGATGGTAAGTAAAGTATCTAACCCTTTATTGTAGGAAGGAATAAAATCGCTTACTTTTTCATCTACGCTTTTTATTTTTCCATCCTTAATAGCGGCTCCCACCAATAAGCTGACAACACTCTTTGCCATAGACCATGAATTGGTGTGTGAAGTATCGGAAAAACCGCCAAAATATTTTTCATAACAAATAGAATCGTTCTTAATAATGAGGTAGGCAGCCGTCTCATTTTTTGCAAAGTACGTTGCGTAATCCTGTAGCATTGTTCCTTTACCATAATTCTTTGAAATAGGCCAGGGCTGCGGTGTTCCAATATTCACAATGCCGTTATGAAAGATTTTATAGCCGCTGATAGATGGGGTTCCTCGGAATTTGAAATAGGTGTCGCCCATTCCTTTTATGAGATAGCGGTTTTTGCAACCAACTAATGCAGCTAAGAGCGAAGAACTAAGAGCTAAGAGTATTAATGTCTTTTTTAACTTCATGGTATTTCACTCTTAGCTCTTAATTCTTCGCTTACTTAATCACCCCCAATTCTTTCCCAACCTTAGTAAACGCTGCAATAGCTTTATCCAAATGGGCTTTAGTATGTCCAGCAGAAACTTGTACACGTATGCGGGCTTTATCTTTGGGTACAACCGGATAAAAGAATCCGATTACATAAATTCCTTCATCCAAAAGTTTGGTGGCCATAGCTTGTGCGAGTTTGGCATCGTACAACATAACGGGTACTATAGGATGTATTCCAGGTTTAATATCGAATCCTGCTTTGGTCATTCCCTCACGGAAATAGAGTGCATTGTTCATCACCCTTTCTTGTAATTCGGTTGTGCTGCTCAATAAATCAAGCACAGCAATACTTGCGCCTGTAATTACCGGAGACAGCGAATTGGAAAATAAATAAGGGCGTGACCGTTGGCGAAGCATATCAATCACTTCTTTTTTACCGCTGGTATAGCCTCCCATTGCACCACCTAAAGCCTTTCCGAGGGTACCGGTAATGATATCTATTTTGCCCATTACGTTATTATATTCGTGTGTGCCACGACCTGTTTTGCCTACAAAACCAACAGAATGGCTATCATCAACCATTACAAGTGCATTATATTTTTCAGCAAGTTTCACTATCTCATCTAATTTGGCGATATACCCATCCATAGAGAAAACACCATCGGTAACAATCATTTTAAAACGGTCTCCGGAAGCAGCTTTTAATTGCGCTTCCAAATCTTCCATATTCGAGTTTTTATAGCGATGGCGTTTTGCTTTGCACAATCTAACTCCATCAATGATTGATGCATGGTTCAATTCATCGGAAATGATA
>DATHOL010000315.1:0-2708 GCA_035484895.1 Bacteroidia bacterium
AATGGGTTTTAGATGTGGATGAACCGAAAGATGATGAACTCTCTATCCATTCTATACGGATTGGCGAAGTACCCGGAACACATA
The DNA here is from genome assembly GCA_035484895.1 of Bacteroidia bacterium. GTDB lineage: Bacteria > Bacteroidota > Bacteroidia > JABEUT01 > JABEUT01 > JABEUT01. The sequence continues at coordinate 85 of DATHOL010000315.1, forward strand.
CCGTTTTCTATACCTCCGAGGCCGATGAAATAAAAATCTCCCACGAAGCATATAGCCGCAAAGGTTTTGCAGAAGGTGCTGTACATGCCGCTGCCTGGCTCATTGGCAGAAAAGGAGTGTTTGGGATGAAGGACCTTTTAGAGGTATAAGGGATGAGTGATAAGGGATAAGCGGATGTTCGTCATTACCCACTTTAAGGCTGCTCAATAAAGAAGAAAAAGTATTATCTTTGTAAGCTAAAGCCATAGCAATGAAAACCATTGTAATAAATACAGAAAATGATTCTATAGCGAAGTTGCTTTCAGACCTTGCAAAGAATTTAGGGTTATCCACACAGATATTGACTGATAAAAAGAAAGATGACCTGGCATTGATACGGGCTATAGATGAGGGAATGAAAAGTGAAAAACTCCCTGTGAAAACTTCATACGCTATAATAGATAAACTTTTGAAGTAAAATGCGTGTTGAAGTTACACGGCAGTTTAACAAGGATATTTCAAAACTCAGAGATAAAAAACTCTTACTTGCTTTAAAAGCAGCCTTGCAGCAAATTGAAACCGCCACTACTTTAACTGAAATTCACAACCTGAAGAAAATGGAAGGGGCTACTCACCATTTCAGGCTTCGCATAGGCGATTACCGGATGGGGATTTATTTTGATAAAAACACTGTCTTTGTTTCCCGATTTTTACATCGTAAGGAAATGTATCGGTATTTTCCATAATACGGAAGTTATTCGTTCATGCCGCTGCCTGGCTTATCGGCAGAAAAGGCGTGTTTGGGATGAAGGACTTACTTGAGTTATAAGTGATGTCCGAGCCGGACTGGCAATTAAGCCGTTTGTCATTGCGAACGGAGTGAAGCAAGCTTACCAAAAAAGATTAATAAAATATATTGGTACTAAAAACGAACTTCTAACAAAAAAATAGCAAGTTTTGCATTTAATTGCTTTATATCGTTTATGCCATTTTTGATAACATTTGTAGTTAATTTGAACTTACGAAATTTAATTAACCCACTTTCTTTGTTCATTTTAGTATCAACTCGAATATAGCCTTCACTATCTAGAGTATACCATTTTGCATGAGCTATTTTATTTCTTAGGATACTTAACTCTTGGAGTTTTTCTTTTATTGAGTTAAGTCGGTTTATTTTCTGCTTTCTACGTTTTAGTGTGTAATTAGTAAACATTAAAGTAATATTGTAGAAAAGCTCTATTTTCCCAGAGAAATCCAAATCCTTAATTATTACATATCCTTCATCAAAATTATTATCATTAATAAGACCTGCAATACCAAGTTCAAGAGTATGCTCAAGATTGCTAAATCGAATTAAATAAGTTCCAATGAGAGATGCATAAATTTCTTCTTTTTTAAGCATTAACTTATCACCTGAACCAAATTCAAATTGTGATTCTTCATACTTTATCTGAAGTGTACGCTTTTTTGTGCTTTTTGGAAATTCCATTAGGTTCTACAAAATTATTTATTGTTAGGTAAATATACCATATAATATATATGTAAACTCCTTACCCTTTAAGCATTCTTCCCCCTCTCCTTCGCTAACCCCGCATACTCCCCATCTGCCTTCAACCATCTATAGTGTGTGCTGTTTACCATTTTAGCAAGTTTTGCTGCTTGTGAAACATTACCCTTAGTAGTATTCAGCGCACGCAGCATGCGTATTTTTTGCTTTATAGTTGCATTGTATGAATTCTTTCCCATAGTTTTTAGATTTGCTGCAATAATAAGTTAGCAAAAAGTAGGTTTCTAAAAAGTCAATGACCTCTGTCTAAATTAAAAGCAATATATCGCCCCGAAGGGGCTTTATGCGTTGTGTATATTTTAAAGCAGGGTTACACCCTGCGCTACCAAGATATTGCCCCGATGGGGCTTCCTTAGAGTGTTTCCTGTTGCCTATATAATATCTATGGTGTGTTTAAAGTCCCTACGGGACGAAATATTGGTAGCCCGGGGTGAAGCCCCGGGTAGCAATAAAACACAACTTATCGAAGCCCTGTAGGGGCGACATATCAAAGAACATCTATTTGCTACGCAAATGCAGCCCATTTGCCTTGCAAACTATATAGAGTAGTAGTAAAATATTGGTATATCATTCTTAACTGACTGATTCTATCGCATTATGGCAGTTATGTGGTACTGCATAAACCCACTAAAAGTGCAGCGTATAATTTTTTCACCCCTTCAATTTTTTATCCAAAAAAATCTTCGTTCCAAACGCCTTATCTTGGCTAAAAAGTCAAATATTAATCTATATTAAGGAAGTATCTTGTGCCGAATGCCTAACTTTGCACCTCAATACACAACCCATGGTCGACGATATTCATGAACACTGCGGTATAGCCATGATAAGGCTACTGAAACCCCTAAGCTTTTACAAGGAAAAATATGGCACCTATTACTATGGTATCCATAAGCTTTACCTCCTTATGGAAAAGCAACATAACCGTGGCCAGGACGGAGCAGGTGTGGCGGGTATCAAGTTCGATATGCCCCCCGGAAACCCGATAGTACACCGTTTGCGGTCGCCTGCACAAAATGCCATGGAGGAAATCTTCGGGAAGATAAACCATCGCTTGGCAGATGTCCAGAAGAATAAGCCC
>DATHOL010000316.1:0-6977 GCA_035484895.1 Bacteroidia bacterium
GAGATGTATAAATCCACCGACCCGAATAGTTACTGGACAGGAACAACCGAAGGAGGAGGCAATGCACCGGATGGGGTATACTACTACATTATAAATGCAACCTGCGGAGGAACTAACTACAAAAAGGGCGGCTTCCTGCAATTGATAAGGTAGTACATAAAGGTATTTGATATATTTGTAATATGATTGATATTACAAAAGTTATTCCTTGCCTGAAAGTAAAGTTAGCTTTTGCTTTGTTAGTAGCAGGGCTTTTCATGGATAGTGCCTGTATTTCGCAAAGCGTTAATACTAACTCAGGGACGAACTTTTGGTTTGGATATACCGAAACCAGTGATGGAACAAGCGCCGATTACGTAGTATATATTACTACCCTCAAAACCACAAATGGAACAGTATCTATTCCCGGATTCTCATGGTCCACAAATTTTACTGCCATACCGGGAGTAACAACCCGTATTGTTTTACCGCCCAATGATGTTGTAGTAACATCGTTTACGTCTCCGGTAAACCAGGCTGTAAATGTTGTTGCAGATAGTAATGTATCCGTATTTGCCGCCATAGAATACAGCGAGCGCTCCGATAATTCATGCATATTGCCTGTTTCACTTTTAGGGAACCAATACTATGTAATGGACTTTTCCCTGTGCCAGAGTTTTTCTCAATTTATGATTGTTGCCCAAGGCTGCAAAGACAGTGTGGAAATAATACCCTCGCAAAATATAACCGTTGGCGGAAGCCATCCTGCGGGTGTACCTTACACCGAGGTGTTGCAACCCGGACAGGTACTCCTTGTTCAAGCCGACAGTGACCTTACGGGCAGTATGGTGATGTCGCTAAACCATAGCGAAACAGGCGTAATAGCAGGTTCAAATTGGAACTGTGTTTATTGTGCCGGTACGGCAAATCCTTTTTACGAAGAATTATTTCCGATAAATACCTGGGGAGAAAATTTTGTCTTTCTTCCTACTGCACAAGCGCAGGACCAATGCCGCGTATTGGCTGAACAGAATGGAACAGTAGTGACCTTTTTTACCAATTCGGGAACTAATGTTCAGACACTGAATGCAGGACAATATTATGATACCAGTGTTATTTATGCTTCGCCGGTTTATATAAATGCAAGCAAGCCTGTTTCGGTAGGCCGGTTTTTGCAATCAGGCGAATGCAACTTTTATTACACTACCAACCCTACCGGTAAAGGCGACCCGGCACAAGTAATGGTAGATGCAAATGAGCAAATGTTTTTAGATACCATTTCATTTTACGTAAGCCGCACGCCCGATGTTGACAGTACTTATATACAAATCGTAACACGCACCGCCGATAAAAATTCAGTTTTTCTTGACAATGTAAACATAGGAGCTTTTTTCAGTACGTTAATTCCTAATCCTGTCTATTCGTATTGTTCGTTAACTATTCTTCCCGGTTCACATATATTAACAACTACCGGGCAGGGTTTTCTTGCCTACACTTGCGGATTAGGTTTTGAGGATGCCATGGCCGCCGCTGCTGGTGTCTATCTCCAGGAAATTAATATCAATACAACGGTTACAAACCCGAGTACCTGTTCAGCAAATGATGGCACGGCAACAGTTACGGCTTCCGGTATTCCTCCTTTTTTGTATTTATGGAGCAACGGGCAAACTACGCAAACTGCCACCGGACTTAGCGCCGGTATTTATACTATAACGGTAACCGATTCCGATTGTGTGCCGCATAAAGCCTCAGCAACTGTTAACATAAGCGGACATATCGGCTATACTGCTACTATAGCAGATACAAACCCGGGCTGTTCGCATGCATTGGGTAATAGTACGGTTTATCCAAGCGGAGGAACCTCCCCATATACCTATAACTGGAGTAATGGAGAAACAACCCAAACCGCCACGGGGCTTAGTGCAGGGAGTTATACCTGTACGGTGACAGACAATACAGGTTGCAAATATTTTGCCGTTACCCGTATTATAAACTATCTGCCCCCCGGCATTGGAATTGCTCCTTACAATGATAGTGTATGCGGAGTGGATAGCAACCCGCTTCATGCATATGGATTGAATACAAATGTTTATCACTGGGCGCCCGGTACCGGGCTGAGCTGCAATATTTGCCCTGCACCAATTGCTACTCCAAGTGTTACTACCACCTATACTATTTCAGGAGTTGATTCTAACGGATGCAGTGCATCTGCCACAGTTACCATCGCAGTTTTGAATAGCCCTAAACCTGTAATAACCGGCAAAGATTCCATATGTGCAGGCTACAGTGATACCTTAAGTGTTACAGGAGGAAATACATACGTATGGGGTAATGGCAGTACTACCACCAGTATTATTATATCGCCCGCAACTACCAAAACCATTACTGTAACTGCTTATAATGGCTATTGTCCGCAACACGATACTGCCTTTATAGTGCATGTTGTTTCCCCTCCGGTTGCCAGGATCAGCCCTCCACGCGATTCGGTCTGCCTGAACGATAGTGTGCTGCTTTCCGCAGGCGGCGGAGTATCTTATAAATGGAGCAATGGAAAAACAACCACAAGTATATGGGTAAAGCCACTCACCACTACTACCTACACGCTACAAGCCTTTATAGGGACATGCTCAGATTCGACAACTATTACAATTTATACAAAGCCAGTGACAACTGCTTCGGTGAACGCAATTAATGATACTGTTTGTCCGCATGGTATATCAACCCTCAGTGCAACGGGCAGCGGTGGAAATATAACCTACAAATGGAGCAACGGAGCAACGACTTCTTCCATTAATATTAGCGATACCATAAGCACAACATATACTGTAACAGTATACGGAGAATGTGATAGTGTGAAAAAACTTATTCCCGTAATAGTAGAACCTTTGCCTGTGCCGGTTATTAAGGGTACTGATAAAAAATGCCCGGGAATAAAAGATACGCTCACCGTTAGCGGAGGCAATAGTTATGTCTGGAGTAATGGAAATACCGCCACTACCTACTATACGGGGGCAATTAATGCCGATTCAACTATAACGGTAATAGCTTATAATTCGCTTGGATGTTCAGACACCACTCATTTTAACATTACATTAGTAACTTTTTCTGTAACTATTAATCCGCCTGCGGGAATATGTGCCGGAGAGTGCGTTACATTGCAAGCCAAACCCGGTGGCAATATTTACAAATGGAGCAATGGCGCAACTACAGATACAACTACCGTTTGCCCTGATACGAATAGTTCATACACATGTAATATATCTAATAGTGCCGGATGTTTTGCTAGGAAAACTACAACAGTCCAAATTTATACTCCTTCTCTTTTTGCCTGTTGCGATACTACTATCAATGAAGGACAGTCAACAACCCTGAGAGCAAACAGTTCCACCACATATACATGGTTGCCGCCCATCGGTTTGAATTGCGACACTTGCGCCACGGTAATTGCTACGCCATCTGCAACTACAACCTATACCATAACCGGAACAGACTCGCATGGCTGCACCGATTCGAGGGTTATTACCGTTAAGGTGGAAATACCTTGTTTCAATTTTACTATTCCCAATGTATTTACACCTGATATTTCGGGGCCTTCAGGGGTTAATAATGTGTTCTACATCAAAACCAACAATCTGGATGCCTGGTCGATATTAATTTATGACCGGTGGGGTAAGGAAATGTTCAAATCAACCGACCCGAATAGTTACTGGACAGGTATAACGGAAAGTGGAGCAAAAGCGCCCGATGGCGTATATTACTATATAATAAATGCTACTTGCCAGGGTACAAATTATAAGCAGGAAGGATTTCTGCAACTTATACGGTAAGTCACGGTTATTACTTCTCCTTAGCGTATATTTGCATTTTAATCCTTCTCCAAATCCTTTATAGACGTGAGAATAGTAGATATTATACATGCAACCTTTGCCAATAAATGTCCCCGCTGCGATATTGGCCAGGTTTTTGAAAATAATAATCCGTATAGCCTGAAGAATGGCTTACGGATGAATAAGCACTGTCCGCATTGCAACTTGAAATTTGAGCGGGAGGTGGGTTATTTTTACGGAGCCATGTATGTGTCGTATGGGTTGCAAACCGCATTAATCACGCTTCTATATATGCTCGATATGTTTTGGTGGCATCTTCCTTCAATAGTATTAGTATTTATTATACTTACATTGGTTTTTGCTTTATTCCCGGTAACTTTCAGGTGGTCCAGAATTATATGGATAGCCAGTTTTACAAAAAAAGAAGCAATAGAAAATAAGGGGTAAGCACTTTTTCCATAGAGCAGTTCCCTTAGGCCTATTCCTTATTATTATCTTTGCCCTGAAAAAAAATATCTATGTTAGAATTATCATACATACGCCGCAACCCGGAAGAAGTAATTGCCCGGCTTGCCATTAAAAATTTTGATGCAAGGCTCATCATTGATGAAATACTTGCCATTGATGAAAAACGCCGTTCCACTCAAAAAGATTTGGATGATTTTCTGTCTCATTTAAATAACGCATCCAAACAAATTGGTGAGTTGTATAAAGCAGGAAAAAAGGCAGAGGCCGATGAAATGAAAACTACAACGGTTAAATGGAAAGAAGAAATTACATTACTGGAAGCAGAAGCAAAAAAAATAGATGCTGAATTATTAACTAAATCAGTTTTATTGCCAAATACTCCACATGCAAGTGTTCCAAAAGGCAAGACACCGGAAGACAATGAAGTTTTTCATACCGAAGGAGCAATTCCCGAATTGGGAGAAAGTGCGTTGCCACATTGGGAACTGGCAAAAAAATACGACATTATTGATTTTGAATTAGGCGTGAAAATAACGGGTGCCGGCTTTCCTGTTTATAAAGGAAAAGGCGCGCGATTACAAAGAGCGCTAATCAATTTCTTTTTGGATAAAGCGCACGAAGCAGGCTATATGGAAATTGAGCCGCCTATTTTAATAAATGAAGACAGCGGTTTTGGTACAGGTCAATTGCCCGATAAGGAAGGTCAGATGTATTTTGTAGGCGAAGATAAATTATACCTTATACCAACAGCAGAGGTGCCAATTACCAATATATATCGCGATATGGTGTTGGATATGTCTTTATTGCCTATTAAAAATTGTGGTTATACCCCTTGTTTTCGCAGGGAGGCGGGCTCTTACGGAAAAGATGTGCGCGGACTTAACCGTTTGCACCAATTTGATAAAGTAGAAATAGTTCAGATACGTACTCCTGAGGATTCATATAAAACGCTGGATGAAATGCGCGATTATGTTGCCGGCTTATTGAGGAGTTTAAATTTACCTTTCAGGATACTGAAACTTTGTGGCGGCGATATGAGTTTTGCTTCTGCATTAACTTTTGATATGGAAGTATATTCAGCAGCACAGAAGCGTTGGCTGGAGGTTAGCTCCGTGTCCAATTTTGAATCATTCCAAAGTAACCGTATGAAATTGCGTTATAAGAAAGATAAGGACAAGCCTATGCTGGCACACACCTTAAACGGGAGTGCTTTAGCCCTGCCCCGTATTGTTGCATCCTTACTCGAAAATAATCAAGATAACAAAGGAATTAGAATTCCCGATGTGCTTGTGCCTTATACAAAGTTCGAATACATCAGTTGATTTTTAAAAAAATAATGTAATTTTGAAGCAAATTAAAATAACCTAACGACTATGAGAAAAATGATATTGATAGCAGGTTTGGCTATCATCGGATTCGGTGTAACAGCATTTGTAGCGCCTAAAACTTCTTCAGATGGCAATTTTGAAGGGGTGGTAACATATTCTATAAGTGTAGATAATCCCCAGGCGGCATCCATGATGCAGGGAGCCTCTGTAAAGGTATATGTTAAAGGAGATCAGACCAAAACAGCCTCCGATATGGGTATGTACAAGTCAATCGTGTTTAATGATAAGAAAACCCCTGATGATCCAACTGTATTAATTGAAGTGATGGGTAACAAGTACCAGTTAAAGAATGATAAAGCGAAAAAAGAGGAGAAAGACCCTGCAATAAAATATACAGATGAAACCAAAACTGTTGCTGGATACAACTGCCATAAAGCGGAAGTAACCATTTCCGGTAAAGATGGTCAAACCTATGTTTCGAACGTATATTATACAGAAGATCTTCCTCATTATTCCGGTGGAAGCGGCCAGTTTAAAGGGCTAAAAGGATTTCCATTGGAATATTCTATGAAACAACAGGGAATGAATGTTTCCATGACGGCTACTTCTGTTACCAAACAGTCTGTTTCCGATGATACATTTAAAGTGCCTTCCGGGTATAAACTAATGACTCAGGAGGAAATGCAGTCCGACATACAGAAAAATATGGGCGGCGGCGGCAACTAGTCGCAATCCGACTGGCATTATAGTTATAAAAAAACCTGACAAGCAGTCAGGTTTTTTTATTTAGTTTTGTTCAAGTAAGGCTATAAAATTTCCCCCTGTGAGATATGTGCTTTTTCTCTTTTTCTTTTTGATTGGTTTTTTTGCCAATGCCCAATCTTCGGTAACGCGAAAGCATGCTCATCACGATTCTGTAAAGTTTGCGGCGCCAAAAATTAAACCGGAAGATACAATCGATATGCCACCTCCGGTAGAACATAATTATCCTGGGAAAGCAGACAGCACTAAACAAGGAGATGAAAATGTACCGGATGATCTTAATGTTGCTCCCTTAATGATGGAGCCTGAAGAAATGGCCCAATTCCCGGGTGGCTTGGATTCATTGTCCCGATATATCAGGATGCATTTGAAATACCCGGAGATGGCAAAGGAAGAAGGTATTGAAGGAAGGGTTTTTATTTCTTTTCAAATTGACACAACCGGCAGCATAGTAGATGTAAGGGTAGTTAAATCTGCTAACCCTATGCTTGGTAAAGAAGCCATTCGTTGTATTGAGAATATGCCCAAATGGACACCTGCAAAAGAAAACCATGTTAAAGTCAGGTCACAATATAATCTGCCAATTCATTTCAGTATTCAATAAAATATTCTA
>DATHOL010000317.1:0-16898 GCA_035484895.1 Bacteroidia bacterium
GGTAAGCACGGAATAAATTCCATTGGTGGGCAACTGATTAAAATATACATCGTAATTATAAAAACCACCTGAAAAACTGGCACTCACTTCATACGAGCCAAATGATGGCGAAGGATTGGTACTGATTCCCGATAATGAATATGTATTACTGCCAATTGTGAAAGAATTACTGCGTAAAGTACAAGGCGCCGAATCTGGTTTTGCAGCCGGAACGGTATAGGCATATGGTTTGCTTACAGCATAGCCATATTCGTTTGCTGCAAAAGCTTCAAAATAAAAAGTACTGTCATGATAGGCAGGTAAAACGGCGCGGAATGTTGCAGAACCTGAACTTCCCACTACCTGGCGCGATAATAAATCGAACGTTGGGGTATTACTAAAACTGAAGCCTTCATATTGTATGGGGCCTCCGCCTTGCGATGTAACAGTTCCGGTTATAAGAACGGAATCAGCCACACCATACGCCTCAACTGATGTAACCTGAACGGTGGGCAAGGCTTCGGAATATGGCTTGGAACAACCCGCCAGCACAAATAGCGCGGGAATAAAAAACAAATATTTCAGATATCCTTTTTTCATTATTCCGGGTAGTATATAAAACAGATGGATGTTTTATCATATTGCTGGGCATTGGCAGTACCTAAAAAGCTTAAACTTCTGCCAAAAAAAGCCGAGAGAAAAAACTTATCATTAATTTTATATTGGACCCCCATCCTGGGAACTATGGAAACCAGCCAGTAATTTTGTCCGTTGTCGCTGGACATTTCCACTGATTCAGCATAATCATCCTCGGAAATCTGTATACCCGAAAAATTAAGATCGCAACCAAGTACAGGCGTAAGCTTTTTTGTGGGCATCAGTTTCAAGTCATTGGTAATACCGAATGAGAGTTGCTCAAAAGAATGCAAAACAGAATAACCCGGATAGAGATTCCCGGAAAGGCCGCCTACAGCGTATGTCTTGAATGTATCTTGGGTGGCCGTTAGCCGGAAATAACCTATACTACCCCCAAAAGAATAATACCCGTCCGATTCTCCAAGTTTGCCGACAATTTCAAAACTTACTCCCGGTTTCAAAACATAGGAATAATAGCCGGTAGGAGCAACCAATGATAGTTGCGCCCCGAATTGCCCATAAAGCGCAGTGCAGGAGAAAGAAAGTACTGTTATTGTTAAGGATAAAAGCCTTTTCATGAGGGATTTGACCGCAAATGTAGAAAAATATCATTCACCTTATTAATTGGCATAAAGTTAATTGAATTATATCAAAAAATACAAATGGATATTCTTATAAAAAAACAGGCTTAATTCGCAAATGTATTCTTCTTATTCAGAAGTGTAACAACTTTTGTGTAGAGCGTTTTACTGTTAAAAGGCTTTGAAATATAATCATTCATTCCGGCGCTGTAGCATTTTTGCTCTTCACTTGCCATAACATTTGCAGTCATAGCTATAATCGGAATGTTGCGCTTGGGTGCAGGCATTTTGCTGCGTATCATCTGCGTGGCTTCATACCCGTTCATTTCAGGCAATTGAATATCCATAAGCACAACATCAAAATCATTATACTCCATTAATTTCAAAGCTACAAGGCCGTTTTCAGCCACTTCAAATTTCCAGCCCCATTTGCCTAATATCTTTTTTATGAGCAATTGGTTAATAGCATTGTCCTCCACTACCAGCACTTTAACATCTTTAATGGTAAATGTCATTTCCTTTTCAGGAATTGGAGCATTAATAGGGTCTGTAGTTTTATTACCCTTGCCGTAAGTTATCCTGTAATTAAAGCAGGAGCCTTCGCCTTCGGCACTGGTAACCGAAATACTGGCGCCCTGCAAATCGGCCAATTGCTTAACAATAGCCAAACCAAGCCCCGTGCCTCCATACTTGCGGGCGGTCGCATTATCGGCCTGTATAAAAGCATCAAAAATGGAAGAGAGTTTATCTTGCGAAATTCCAATACCGGTATCTTTCACCGAGACTTCAAGTTCCACATTATTATTCATATCCGTAAGTTTTCTTACAGCAATACTTACATATCCTTTTTCGGTAAACTTAAGACTATTTGAAACCAGGTTAATCAATACTTGTGTTAAACGGGTAGGGTCGCCAATTAAATTGTTCGGCACGTTTTTATCAACTGTGGAAGATAACTGCAAACCCTTCTCCATAGCCTTAGGGAGCATCAATTCAATACAATTGGAAATAATGCTGGTAAGTTTAAATTCTTTTTCTTCAATGGGCAATTTGCCGGAGTGCATCCGTGAGAAGTCAAGAATATCATTGATAATAACAAGCAAATTATCTCCCGAGGTTTTAATGGCATCGGTACATTGGCTTTGCTCGGCAGTTAAAGGAGTTTTAATCAAAACATCTGTAAAACCCAATATGGCATTCATAGGCGTCCTGATTTCATGGCTCATGTTAGCCAAAAACTGTTCACCTACTTTTCTTGCTATTTCTGCGCTTTCGGCCCTTTCTTTCTCTTTGCGCAGTTGTTCATCCGAACGTTTCTTTTCGGTAACATCACGGATAATGGAAATAGTTTGGTTCCGTCCCTCCAGGAAGAAATTTTTAACGCGATACTCTACCACTATTCTTTCCCCATCGCGTCTTAGTACTTCTATTTCGCCTGCGCCAAGCCCTTTTTCAGCAGGCGTTTTTTCCCTATCGCCATCGCTATGTATAGGATTTCCTTCTTCGGTAATAATATTTAAAAAAGCCGGTAATGCCGATAGCTCATCACGGGAATATCCCGAAATTTTACAAACCGCATCATTTACATAAATAATTTTTTTGCCTTCGGTAATACAAACACCTTCTCCCAATTCGCTCTGCGTTTTCAACATGGTTTCATATAAACCTTTCTGTTTATTCAACGCATCTTCCATCAATTTCTGTTCCTCGTTCTTTTTCTTCAACTCGCCCGATGCCTGGCTAAGGTTGTCCGTTATCCGCTGAAAATTATCGGTAATTAAATTCAAAGAAGTGGCCAATTGGCCTGCCTCATCAGTTGATTTTACACTTGCCCGGTAAGTAAAGTCGAGCTTGGAAATTTTCTGCGCTATGCGGACTAAATCTTTCACTCCTTTACCCGCCCGGGAACCTTGCGACAGTACAACTAAAAACACCAGGAACCATACGGTAAGCGCCAACGAGCCCATGATGATAAAAATTAATTGTTCAATGTCACGTGCGCTTTCCTGCAATGTAAATGAAAAATTATCTTCCATTACATTCAGGTTTTCATTCAGCAGATATATATCATCGAGGGTTTTATTAGCATCTTTACTGGCAACTTTACTGGAGGTTACCTGGTCATGTAATTTGTTTCCCAAATCCTGCAATTGAATGATATACCCATCGCCAAGTTCCCAAATGCCCATCATTTTATTCATGTTGCCCATCTTCCGGAAACGGGTTAGCAGATTAACAACCCCATCAATTTCACCCGGATGAATTTGTCCCTGAGTAAATCCTTGTTTTACGGCAGTTATATCAGGAGTAGTGGCTATCAGTGCCATTCTTGCTTTACGATCACCTAAAGGTATGGCTAACTTTTCCTGGAATTGCTTAAACTCGTCTTCGTCTTGAGTGAACCCGTAATTGTTGAGGCGGTAAACAGCATCGCGCTCGGCTTTGGCCCATAATCCTTCAGCGCCAATAAGCACCCTTTCGGATGATAAAGTTTGCTTCAAAAAGAAAAGAGCCGATATTTCAACAACCACCAAAATGGCCATCGACATTATCAGAAAAAATAATCTTTTTTTACCAGAAGTACTATTCGGCATCTATCGTACAGGCGTTATTTCAAATTTATAAAATTTCTCGTCCATTTCAAACTAACAGGTATTGAAACTCTGGACATACATTACATATTGATAAAATTAAGCCATTTACCAATGCTAATGACTTCTATTATACTGATTTTACGGGAAAATGTTACTTATTGTATGTTTAGCCTAAGAAGCATCGAGAGTTAAATGCTGATATTCAGTTTAAATACTTGTATTTAATAGGATGAATCGTGTTGCTAAACATCTAAGGCAAAAAAACTACTCATTTCTTAAATCTTTGCCCCAGTTTAGCTTGGTTCTTAGGGTCGTGGCAAAACTATAATCAGGTAATTGTATCAATTTAACTCCGAATGATTCCTTTCGGATAGTAAGTTCCTTTTTGCTGTCCATGGGTAATGAGCGTGAATCGAGCGACACTAAATAGGTAGGATTTCTGCCTTCCACTTTTAGGGTTATGGTGCAACTATCCGGAATTACCACCGGCCTCACATTCAGGTTATGCGGAGCTATAGGAGTTATGATAAAGCTGGAATCTTCGGGCAATAAAATAGGCCCGCTGCAACTGAGGGAATATGCAGTGGATCCGGTAGGTGTGGCAATAATCAAGCCATCGGCCCAATAAGAATTCAGAAACTCACCATTGATATAGGTATGTATAGTAACCATGGTAGACGTATCCTTTCGCTGGATGCATACTTCATTTAAAGCATAATTGTTCTTGCCGAAAATAGAATTTTCCGTTTCAAGATTGAGAAGAGAGCGGCTTTGAATGGTGAATTTTTTCTCTTTCAATGCAGTGATGGCAGGTTCTATGTCTTCTTTGTGAACCAGGGAAAGAAATCCCAGTTTGCCGGTATTAATACCCAATATGGGAATACCTGATTTCACTGCGTAGGGCATGCTTTCCAGAAGAGTTCCATCACCGCCGATACTCACTAAGTAGTCAACCGATTTATCGGTGAGTTCAGAAGAAAATGTAGTAATATTTCCCGGGAATTGGATTTGGCTTTTCAACGAATCATAGTACACCCGGTGCACTATGTATTCAATACCCAAGGTATCTAACTGGGCGAATATTTTCTTCGCCTCATCGGAACGGTTATTTGGGGATGGCCTCCCATATATTGCTATGCGCATAGGGTTCAAAGGTAATAAAAAGGAGAGATAAGAGATAAGTTATAAGAGATGAGCGAATTTACATTGGGAATAGAAAATGTTATATATTTGGCAAAGAAATATATGATTGGTGGGACAAAATGAAAATTCAAATAATCAGCTAACAGGTGATGAATGGTGGAAAAAAACTTCTCCAGATAAATGGAAATTTTGGGGAATGGTTTATTTTAATAAGGATGATAAGCGATTATTTATATCTGGAAGAAAACCGCCTTCATCCGGGTGGACAATAAATTTTGGAAACCCTTATTCTATTTTAGTTGTTATTGGAATTATTGCTCTTTTTCTGTACTTATTCATATGCGACCCTTTTAAATAAAATTCTCACCAAAATTCCTTACCTTTTTTGTAAACCCTTCCTCCTATGAAAAAACTCTTTGTTCTTTTAACTGTATTTGCAATCACTTGTTTTGGTTGTGGCAAAGTAGACCAAGGCAAAGCCAAAACATTGGTTGAAACCCTCATTCATACTATTGACAGCGGCGACTATGCCGGAACCTCCAAATATTATACCGATGAATTTAATGCAGGGGAATCAATAGATGTCCGTACCCAAAAATATAAGGACCTGAAGGATGCTTTTGGCAATTTTGTCTCTTTAGAATGTATTTCCGTTAAAGATTCTACCGACCCCGATGACCGCCCGATTGTTCAATTAGTGTATAAAGTAAAGCATACCAAACTAACTTCCATAGAGAACTATACCGTTGTGTCGCAAGCCGGCGATTACAAGGTAGAGCAGCAGGATATCAAGCAACTGAAGCCTTAGATGCTATGGAACGCGGATGACGCGGATTGCTAATGATTCAATATGATTTTTTTGTTTTAAAAGTTTAAATCTGTGTTTATCATAAACAATCCGCGTCATCCGCGTTCATTTGTTTCCATTTAATGGATTTTATGTAACTTTGGTTTCCGTTTAAAATGAAAATCGAAGAACACATATCGGAATTATTATTTGAGCATGACTGCGTCATAGTGCCTGATTTTGGAGGCTTTGTATGTAATTATTCACCCGCCAATATTGACCCGGTAAAGCATCTTTTCGAGCCTCCGGGCAAACGTATACTCTTTAACAAAGGACTGGTTCGTAATGTTGGTTTGTTAGCTCATCACATCTCGGGAAAATTTAAAATGTCTTATTCTGAAGCACTGGATTCAATTTCGAAAGAAGTAAAACGGTATAAGCAAGACATTGAAAAAGACAAGCGCCTTACCCTTGATAATATTGGCCTGATTTATGTGGATGAAAAGGGCAGCCTCATTTTTCAGCAGGATAATAAACTGAATTATTTAGCCGATTCATTCGGGCTTTCAACTTTCTATCATCTGCCTGTTGCCGAATTGGAAAAGGCCGAACAGGAAGCTACAGTTATTCCTATTCACAATGAACGTAAAAAGGAACGGGTATATGTAGCCGCCGCTATAGGAGCGGTATTGATAGTATCTGCGTTTTTCTTTAGTATTTTGGAAAAGCAAACCAATATGCGATTCTCCAGTTTCAGTTTTTTTAATAAAAAGGAAGCAGCGCAATATGTTTATTCACCATCGAGGTATAAAGACTTGCCTGCAGCCACTGCAGCTCAACCTTTTTATGTTGTAGTGAACGATGCTCCCAAACCGGCACCAAGCGCAAACGCTATCTCAGTTACTGTTCCTGCTAAAACCATACCTACTGCAACTAATACTGTAGCTGTTTCAACCAAGACTGTTCCGGTAACAAACAACTCCATAACTACTGTTTCAAATTCAAAGTATTTAATAATTGTTGGCAGCTTTAGTATAAAGGAAAATGCGGAGAAGCTGATTAGTGAACTTAACAAGCAGAATTTAAATGTATCTATTATAGGCAGGACTCCCGCCGGATTATATATGGTGGGTTATGGTAACTTACAAACACATGATGCCGCTATTGCAGAGAGAATGAATTTCAGTAAGAAGTTTGGTAAAGATTCCTGGATTAAGACAAATTAAGTTGGAGCCCGACTAGCAATTATTTATTATTTACTGGGGCTATAAGCTAGACTAATTGTCCCTACGTCTCCTGTTGTTATTTCTGCCTTTATTATTATTGCTTTTTGGCTGCTTAGGGCCGCCAACCACATATCCTACTTCTTTTTCTTTTGCCATTTCCAGCTTCATATCTTCAATGGTCTCGGGCTTTTTGCCTTTCTGGTTCATATCTATAATAGCCTTTACACGCTCTACCGATAGTGGTATGAAGTTTTCAGGAGCATCTAAATAGGTGTACCAAATGGTGCGTTTAAAAATATCTGTCTTTTGGTGAACTGCTCTCCCCTTTTGAGAATCCAGATCCATTGTTTGCGGAAAGTCTTTCAGCGCATCCATATATGAATCCAATTCATAATTCAGGCAGCATTTTAATTTGCCACATTGTCCCGCTAACTTAACAGGGT
The DNA here is from genome assembly GCA_035484895.1 of Bacteroidia bacterium. Classification (GTDB taxonomy): domain Bacteria; phylum Bacteroidota; class Bacteroidia; order JABEUT01; family JABEUT01; genus JABEUT01. The sequence goes on from DATHOL010000317.1 coordinate 7,390, forward strand.
TAAGCGCTAGTTGCTGATACCGTGCAGCAGTGGTACTTACCGAACGGAAATCGGTGAGCCAGGTGGAACAGCAAAGTTCCCGTCCGCAAGAGCCTATGCCGCCAAGGCGGCCCGCCTCCTGCCTTTCGCCTATTTGCCACATCTGTATGCGCAAGCGGAATTCAGAACTGTATGCTTTAATCAGTTCACGAAAATCTACCCGGCCGGGAGCCGTATAGTAAAATGAAGCTTGGGATTTGTCGGCTTGAATTTCAACATCATTAATTTTCATGTCCAACTTCATATTGGTGGCATGTGTACGTGCCCTTATAATGATGTTCTTTTCCAATTCCTGCACTTCTTTCCAACGGTCAATATCATTCGGGGTAGATTTCCTCAAAATATTTTTGATGCTCGGATCATCTTCCGACATTTTCTTCTTTTTCAATTGCAACCTGGCCGTTTCTCCGCCAACGGAAACAACACCTACATCAAAGCCTGTGGCGCCTTCCACGGTAACAATATTGCCTTGCAGCAATTGCAAATTATTACGGTTACGGAAAAACTCCTTACGGCTGTTTTTAAAACGTACCTCTACAATATCGAAAGGCTTTTGCCCGTTGGGAAGTTCCATATTGGCCAACCAGTCGAACACATTCATCTTATTGCAGCCGCCGCTACTGCAGCCACCTTCGCTACTGCCTCCCCTACCCGTTGAACATCCGCTACACGCCATTTTCTTAGTTAAAAGTTTATAAAGGTAAAAGTTCACAAAGTAAAAGGCAGTAAAATCTCCTTTATAACTTTAAAAACTTTATGAACTTTTACCTGTCTAACCGCAAAGGTATTAAATCAGCCCGATTTCAGGCTTTACTAGCCTTAAAAAATTTAAAACCCGAAATTGAGATTATACCCGTTGGGGCTGAATCGGGGGTTTACAATGTTATTATAGATGGAACCAAAGCTATACTTGATACCAACAAATACATAATATTGGTAAGGGGTAGGAAGAGCTTTGGTACTTAATAAAATTTGCGCTTCCGTTGCCTCGTCTGCGGGCAAGTATATTTCGTTATTCACAATGGATGCAGAACCACCAACAGCTAAAGTAAAACCTTCAAATAGGTTGAGGCTGAACCCGGTTGAGAATGTAAGGTTATTCTTTGAAAAATCATAAAAATAATGGGAACCATCCAGTGACATGAAAAGCGATCCCCATGGCTCTTTGTAATTAATGGAGGCAAGCAATTCTTGTCCCAGATACAGGGTATGAGTTTTGCCATAAATAGTGGAGTCCTGGTATTTTGAATTTTCAACGGTAAAATAGTAAAGCAGTCGAAAGATTTTATGTGTAGCCTGGCTATAGGGGAAAATGGAATATTCTAATCCCGGCTGTATTCTTTCCTGATGTTCAATATTATTAAATGTACTACTGTTTATATTCGCATTAATGCCCCATGAAAAATGCTCATTAATACTTTTTACATAAAGCCCGTTAAAGGCTTCAGATTGTGATATGCTAGTAATTGTAGAATCGGGGGAGATGATATAATAACCATAATTGTAGCCGATATTTACACTGAGGCTAACCTTCCAGTCCGGCGTTACTTTAGTGGCCTGGAGTATTCCATTAACGTTCGTAGTTCCTGTAAGTTTCTGGCCATTAAAATTCCCATAGCCACCGCAGGTAAACACCCATGATTTCCATTTATCGAGTGCAGGGTTTACATTTACCTGGTTGGATGTATAGGCAGTATCTTTTGTAAAGGAAATATTTAATTTACTCGCATAACGTGTTTTGGCTATATAACGGGTAATGCCAAGTTTTATAGTTTGTACAATACCCTTCCGGGTCAAATCATCCGTTGAGAAAGAGGTGACATCATATCTCAATGTGTCACATTGCCCCTTGAATTCTTTTTGTCCTTTAAACACAAAAGTATACTCTGTGCCTCCGCTGCCCGTTTGCAAGGTAGATACTATTATATCTACCTGGGCTTCCATACGGTCACGTACATAATCTATAAATGTTAACTCTGTTCTAAGGTAATCCATGTCGCAATAGTTGCAATCTAAAAAAACCTTCAATGCATAACCATTACCGGTGCTATCAGCCTTAGTTTGCGACGATGCGTTTAATCCAACCAACAGGAATAAAAGGAGAAAAAGTTTCCGCATAAGTTCAGGGTATTATTCGCTAGACGGATAAAGGGGCTAAATAGTTACAATTATCGATACAGTAAATTAAAAGAAAAGAAATTTACAATGTAGTTTTATTAACTTCCTTTAACAAATATTTATTTTTTGTCCACAGTCCTCTCCAAAAAAACAAAACCGTTTTTCCGATAGAGCTCTTTCAGTTGCGGATACCATTTTTCCCAATCGGCCGCATTATTTACTTTGCAAACAAAATATACGGGTTTATCTATATCCCCTTTCAGAAGCCAATCCTGGTCGGTACTGTTAGCATTGGTATGCGGCTGTTCATTAGAATAAAAAAAATGGGCATAGCTTTTAAATCCAATGGTTGTAACGTACACATCCTTGCCTTGCAAACCCTGGTAAAAATCAATAGCGGCCTGCTGTGTGAGCAATTCTATTTTAGGTGTAATTATAGCCAATGCAAGATTTGTGGTAATAAGGCTCCCTAGAAACATAGTCAGTATGCCTCCTTTTATTTTGCCTTTATGAAGGAATACGATTGACACAATTAATGTAATAAGTAAAAATATTCCCAACAGGCAATCTGTATATGACCAATGAATATCTGCCTGAAGATTTGCTGCTGCAAAAGGGTCTTTCAAAATACCGCTATGAATAATTGCCTGTGCATTCATTCCGGCAATTGGCAATCCAATAAGGGCAATCGCTATCAACCCTCCGGTAATGCATAGCCCCCAACTCATCCATTTTCTCCATTTCACATCTCCATCCAATAAGTTGCTCATAGCTAAAGCGGCGAAGTAGGTAAGCGGATAATAACAAAGCGAGGAATAGTGTATGATTTTTGTCTTTACTATGGAGAACAAAATCAATGTAACCCAGAATAAAAGTCCCATCCATAGCGAAACTTCACGTCCTTTTTCATCATCCTTCATTTCCGAGCTCATACCCCGAAATGCAAATATGGAAGCCGGAAAACATCCTATCAGTAAAATAATTACATGGAAATAAAACGGGCCTCCATGCCCGGAATCTTCCGTTTTGAAAAGCCGTATTTGGTAATTGACAAATTGCATAATTACATCGCTATGGCCGGTAACAATTTCGGCAACAAACCACAATCCTCCGGAGAATAAAAGCACTAACACAAAAAGCGACAACTGCCCAAAACTTAAAACCGATCTCCGCTTTTCAATCAACCAATAAATGAAGAAACACAATGAAAAGATAAGTAACGCAACGGGTCCTTTTGTAATAATAGCAAGCCCCAGCAGAAAAGCAGACAAGACTATAAAAAGGTTTGTTTTACCGACAATCAGCTCTTTTTTCTGCATTTGCACACGCATGAAAAAATATACGCTTGTGAAAATAAAAAAGTTAAACCAGGGATCTATAATGCCCGATTTAAAATAGAAATGAGGAAGCAAAGAACCGGCATAAGCTAATACCCATAACAGCCCAAAACGGCTGTCCTTTATTAGTGTCCCGATTTTATACAACACGACAAATGTTGCAATGCCACAGATAGCATTGGGCAAACGTGCAGCGTAATCACTTACTCCGAAAATATTCATGCAAAGCGCCTGCATCCATATAAACAGCGGAGGTTTTTCCCAAAAGGGTAAATAATTGATGGTAACTAAAAAATACTTCTTTATGACCAGCATTTCCCTTGCACACTCGGCAAAGTTTATTTCATCCCAATCGAATAAATGTACTTTCCCTAAAAATGGAAGAAATAGAATTGCACCTGCAACTGCAAGCAGGCATGGTATTAATCGCGGTGATTTGGATATGAATGAATTCTCACTCATCTCTTTAATCTACATGTGTAACGCCACCCGAAACTATAAACTTCATAGCCTCTGCCGCCGATACATCCAAAGGCTGCACACTATCTTTATGCATTATAATCAACTTGCCGTTTAAGCCATAGGAAAAAGGCAAATAAACAGAAACCATTTCCCCTACAATGGACATACTTGATAAATCAGTCTGTGTAACAAATCCTATTTGTTTAATGTCGTTTGCCTTGTCAATTGTAACTAAAACAGGGCGGTTGAATTTCTTTTTATTGCCAATAAAAGCAGAGAACAAATCTTTCACCGCCGAATAAACAACACGGATAAAAGGAACCCTTTCCACTACTTTTTCTCCCCTTACCAACACGGGAGTAAAAAATATAGACGCGGAAAGCCTGCCAATTAAAAATATCAGCAAAATGATTCCAATGATTATGATGAAAGGGTCGAGATAGGGATTAACTATTTTTGGGAAATGGAAAGTGGTATTAATGAATAGAAATAACCTGTAAAAAACAAAAACTGTAATAACTGTTGGCGCTATCACTATTAGTCCTTGCGCAAAGTGACTGATGAAGTTTTTTACTATCCGTGATTTTAATACTTTTTTCATAACCAGATTTTACCGGGGTTTAAAATTCCATTCGGGTCGAATACCGATTTTATCTGCTTCTGCAAAGACCTTGATTTCTCTGTAAATGCAATATCCATATAGTCTTTTTGAACCCATCCAATTCCATGCTCCCCCGAAATGGTTCCTCCCAATTTTACACAAAGTTGGAATATTTCGCGGATACCTTGCGGAAGAATATTATTCCATTGTTCATCGCTCAAATCATTTTTAATAATGTTCACGTGCAGGTTGCCGTCGCCGGCATGGCCATAACATACAGATTGAAATCCATATTTCTTGCCAATTTCTTTTACTCCTGCAAGCAGAACGGGTAGTTCAGCGCGGGGGACAACGGTATCTTCTTCTTTGTAAACGGAGTGTGTCCTTACTGCTTCCGCAACACTCCGGCGCATTTTCCAGAGGGCATTTTTTTGTTCCTGCGAATCGGCAAAAAGTATTTCATCGCATTCAAATTGTTGAAGCACTTCCATAATTTTTTCACATTCTTTCATCAATACTTCCGGGTCGTTTCCATCCACTTCAATAATTAAATGCGCTTGAATTTCGTCTTTCACCTGTATGGAAATGCCATCCACATATTTCAAAGCCCAGTCAATAGCATCGCGCTCTAAAAACTCCATTGCCGACGGAGTAATACCTGCCCTGAAAATAGCTGATACCGCTTCACAAGCCTTAATGGCCGAAAAGAAAGGCGCCAGCATAAGCAAGTTATGTTTAGGTAATGGAAGAAGTTTAAAAACTATTTTGGTGATGATGCCCAGTGTACCTTCGCTGCCTGTCATTAGTTGCGTAAGGTTATAGCCTGTCGAGTTTTTGAGTACGTTAGCGCCGGTCCAAATGATTTCTCCGGTGGGCAATACCACTTCCAGATTCAATACATAATCTTTAGTTACTCCATATTTTACAGCTTTTGGGCCGCCTGCACGCTCTGCTACATTCCCACCTAAAAAGCAACTGCCCTTACTTGCCGGATCGGGTGGATAAAACAAACCTTTTTCCATTACTGTTTCCTGAAATACCTGGTTGATTACACCCGGCTCAACTGTAGCTTGCAAGTTCCTTTCATCAATATGTAATATCTTATTAAAGCGCTCCATAGATAGGACCACTCCACCAAACACTGGCAATGCACCGCCGCTAAGTCCTGTACCCGCACCTCTTGGTGTAAGCGGGATATGTTCTTCATTACATATTTTCAGAACTGCTGAAATTTCTTCTGGAGTTCTGGGTTTGATAACCACCTGTGGTGGGAAATTCAAATCTTCTGTTTCATCGTGGCCATAATGCTTTAATGATTCCGCATCGGTCAAAACAAATTCCTTCCCGACAATCCCTATTAAAGATTCAACTATAGCAGCATTTACTTTTTTGAATTCCATAATCCCGATGATGCAAAATTAGAAATGATTAGGATACCTCTCTCCAATAGTTTTGCTTTCGCCCCAAACCTCCCGAATCAAGTTCGGGACAAGCTATAAAGGGGCTTTGAATAATTGCCAGCCGGCTCCGGCCTATTGATTGCCCGAAGACAAATATGTTTCGGAATAGAAAACAGTACCTGATGTAGCAATAAATGAGGGAGGAGGATTGGAAACAAAAGAAGTATCGCTATAGTCAATCACTTCTTTATAAATTAATCCCACGCCGGTGGCATACTGCTCGTAGTAATATTGATATTGAAAGAAAGAAGAATAGCTCTGCTGCATTACTGTAAGCGTTGAATCGAAGGTATGCCCGTTAATAGTTGCAGGTATATTTAATGTGGTGTATTGATAATTCCATGCAGCCATGCTATTAATGGCATTGCCGTTCCATATTTCATTTGCACTTATGGGAAACACCAGCTTCACATAGTTATTATTATCTTCCAGCCTTGTAGCCATATTTGGAAGCAAAGTGCCTGTCCACACTTTTTCAGGCACCAAAATACTGCTCCAGGGAAGTGTATTTGTTACAGAGTCTGCCCGCTTATACCGTACTATGCGCTGGGTAGGCTGGCCCTGGTTATTATTATAAATGGAATCTATGACCTCTTTAATTTGATATTTGAAGGTATCAAACGGAGGAGTACTGGATTTAAACGGATTCACCACAATGGAATCGCATTCATAAATTACATAATGACCCACATTATTTGGGAAGTAATCATAACCCAAATAAGGTGGAGCATATTCTTTCTTCTTACAGGAAAAAAATGCAATACAGAATACGCTTAAAAGAATTACTCCGTATTTTATTTGGCTCTTCATGCAGTAGCCGATTCAATAATTCCGCCGCCAACCAAATCATCGCCTTCATAAAACACAGCAGATTGTCCGGGTGTAATTGCATTTACGGTCCGGCTGAAATAGGCTTTAATTTTATCGCCTTCCATTTTCAGGGTAGCCTTTGCTCCCGGATCTTTGTAGCGGATTTTAGTATGCGCTTCAAATCCATCGGGCAGGGTATCATATTTAATAAGATTATAGCGGCCTACAGTCATAGTGTCTTTCTTCAACGCATTTAAATCGCCTAAGGTTACCTTATTGGTTTTTACGTCAATATCGGTCACAAACACGGGTTCGCCAAGGGCGATATCCAAACCTTTGCGTTGGCCAATAGTATAAAACGGGTAGCCCCTGTGTTTACCTATTACCTCACCATCTGCCGAAACATAGTCTCCGTCATTCACTTTTTCTTCCAATCCGTTAACTCTTCTTTTCAAAAATCCGCGGTAGTCATTATCAGGTATAAAGCATATTTCGTAGCTCTCGGGCTTTTTGGCCAGTTCATTAAAACCACGTTCGTCTGCCAGGGCACGTATTTCCGGTTTGCGGAAACCGCCCAATGGGAAAATAGTCCGCTTCAAACTTTCTTGTTTTAGGCCCCATAGTACATAGCTTTGGTCTTTCCAATCGTCCAGTCCCTTAGATATAACATACCTGTTATTCTCCATGCGCACTTTGGCGTAATGGCCTGTAGCAATAAACTCGCAGTCCATCATATCGGCCCGGCGAAGCAAGGCATCCCACTTTATATGCGTATTGCACATAACACATGGGTTAGGCGTTCTGCCGGCCATATATTCCTCTACAAAATTGTCAATTATCCGGTCACCGAATTCGGTTCTTAAATCCAATATATAATGCGGGAAATTATACTTAACAGCCAGTTGGCGGGCATCGTTAATAGAATCGAGGCTGCAACAGCCTGTTTCCTTTTTACTTCCGCCCGAAGAGGCATAGTCCCACGTTTTCATGGTAATGCCTATTACCTCATAGCCTTCTTCATGTAATAGCATAGCCGCAACGGAGCTGTCCACTCCGCCACTCATGGCTACTAAAACACGTCCTTTTTTGCTCATTGTTTAGCTGTTAGCTATTAGCTGATGTCCGCCCGGATGAATTCATTTCCGTTCGGACAGGGCTATTAGCAGTTTACAAAGGTATTACATTTTGAGAAAATGGGGGTGAGCCAGATGTGAGCGGTGAGATATAGGCTATAAGTTCAATTTTGGAGATATTGTGTCGCAGTTTAAAGTTCTTTTAAATCTTTTCTAATAGTTTTCCGGCTACTAAAACGTCTTTTATGGGCAGTAAGTTTCTTCATATCCTTCCTAATATGTTTTGCCCATTCCTTATTTAATGTAGCATTTTCTTTATTAATTGAGACTTTCATAAGTCAAAGATAGTTCTTTATACTAATATATAAATTCTACTAAAGATAAAATTTAAAAGGGCATTTTTTTTACCTTTGTTCCAATAGATTCACTATTTATTTGGAAGCAAACCATGAGGAAATTATTTTTAGCAGTAGTCCTTTTAATGGTTTTTTCTGTTGGGGCTTTTGGGCAAAAGGATACTAATAAAATAAAGTTTTATCCTTTTATTAGTATAAATTCAGGTATAGGGATGCCACTTTTACAAGATAATACCAATATTTACGGCACTTTTGCACTTAATGGCAATGTTGTAAATATATACGGTATTATGCCAATAAAACACAGCCGTTTTAGTATTGGCGGGATTATTATATATGGCTCCAATAAATTTGATTTATATGCATATGCAAAGGACATTGGGTCTACAACTATTACATCCATAGGTGCAGAAAATTATGACGAATACATTGTTCTGTCAGGAGTATCATTATCTATTCCAGGAGAATACATTTCAATTGATTTTAGGTTGCTGGGTGGTCCACTTTATTTTAAAACTCCTGAAATAGATTATTCAGGGGAATTTTATACCGCTAGTCTAACTGGTTCAAATGAAATAGGCGCATGGTCCGTCAGGCAGCAAAGTGAAGTTTTATTTAATATAGATATTGGCTCATCTATAAAGTTTAAGTTAACCAAAAAGCTTTTTGGATTATTAAATGCTGATATAATTGGTACATATCCAGACAATGGGTATTATATGACTACCCAATTTACAAGCTCAATTAACAGTAGCTATAATTACGTTAGGCAAGAGAACAATACTGCAAGTCTTCTCCTTTTAAATTTAACTATTGGCATAGGTTACAGGTTATAAAAGGCTTTTCTCCCCCTTTTTTTACCAAACCGCCTCTGTTTTCCTGCCTGCCCCAAACCCCTAAAGGGGCTTTGAATGGAGCAGTCACGTCATTGCGAGGCTCCGCGAAGCAATCTTACCCAAATAGTATTTCCGAATTTTATGAGATTGCTTCGCGGAGCCTCGCAATGACGTGATACATAGGAAAAAGAAACGTCTCCCCCGCATTGGGGGAGATAAGAGAAGGGGCAAAGGCTGTTTTTTTTACCAAACCGCCTCTGTTTTCCGTAAAAACATATCTTTGCAACCTTTAATTTTAAAAACATGAGCGTTTTAGAGACTATACGTAAACGGGCAAAACTGCTGGTTGGCATAATTGGCGTGTCTTTGGTGATATTTGTATTGGAAGATGCACTCACCTCCGGAAGATTCTTTTTT
>DATHOL010000318.1:0-2681 GCA_035484895.1 Bacteroidia bacterium
TGTAAGATTGCTTCCTGCAACAGGAGCCCATTGATATATATATGGCGAAACACCTCCGGTAGCCGGATTAACAGTTGCCATGCCATTACTGCCACCAAAGCAAGATACATTCGTGATAGAGTTGACACTTACACTTAATGCCGGTGGAGTAACAGGGGTAATATTTAAACTGAAAACAATTCCGGAACCAATTGCGCCGCCGGCGGATGTCATGCCATACACCATATTCCCCGAAAGGGTTAAAGAGCCCATTGGGCTGCTGCCATGAATATAATCAAAGTCAAAAAGATTGGTAAACCCGTGTCCATTCGTATTCATAGAGAATAAGACCCCTTCATTATAGGTTCCGCCACCCGAAGTCATACCATATAAGTTATTCCCTGAAAGGATTAGGTCACCGGCAGGGTTTGCTCCATCTGTATCAATAAAATCATGCAGGTCGATAAAACCCGTACCATTCGTATCAATAGAAAAAATATTTCCATAATACAGGTTTGCCCCACCATAATAGCTCATTCCATAAAGGGTATTTCCGGAAATAATTAATGAACCCTGAGGATTGGAACCATTTGTATCATTGAAATTGAACAGGTCTTTGTAGTTGCTTGTGTTTATATTAAAAGAAAAAACACATCCGTTGTTATAAACCCCTCCAACAGATGTCATTCCATATAAAATACCCCCCGAAAGCACTAATGACCCTTTGGGTGTAGACCCGTCGGCACCATTAAAATCAAACAAATCGGTATAACGGCTGCCATTCGTATCTATAGAAAAGATACATCCGGCTCCATAAGCGCCACCCGATTCGGTGGTTCCATATAACAAGCTATCGGAAAGTATTAATGAACCGCGTGGATGCTCACCATTTGCACCGGTAAAATCATACTTATCGGTATATTTGGTTCCGTTTGTATCTATTACAAATATATTACCGAGGTTGTTAGATTCGCCCATCCATGAACTGCCATATAATTTACTGCCTGAGATAGCCAGTTGGCAATAAGGATTTCTTCCATTGGAAAAATTAAAATCCAGCATATCTTTAAATCCGGTTCCATCTGTTTTAACAGAGAAAATGTTTCCATCATTAGAGGCCCAGTTTACACCCCCTTCCAATGTAACGCCATACAATACATTTCCCGCCAGTGTTAATGAACTGTAGGGAGCTACACCGTTGGTTGAATCAAAGTCATGAAGAACGGTAAACTGTGCTTCAGCAGTTACCATTCCCATACAAAATAATCCGATAATAAATAAGTTCTTGTTTTTCATTTGTTCCTTTAACTTTAACGATTAATATTTAATAATTACATGCCACAAAACTCTTTCAGATACAAGAGATTTAGAATAGAAATGGTCATGTTTATTATTGATATTTATCATCGTTCTCAGGTCTTATATTTATAATTAAATAAAAACTATTTTATTTCTAAGTAGTACGAATAATACAATAAAAAGTTACCATCATATTCTCAGTTTTTTTGAGAGAATGTAATTTTGTCCTTTTAACTGAATTCGAATAAAATACTGAAGAGCTTCCTTTAGTATATTTTTCTTATCTGGCTTGTTTAACGCCACCAAACAAAAAAAGATACATTTATTTCCTGTTTTCGGGTAAATAATACCATTTTATTGCATAATGTATTGAACTACAAAACACTAAAATAATGATTTAAATCACCGTTTTAAAACAGAAAGTAAAGTTTCCTTACAAAAGCATGGAAGAAAAACATAAAGACACATCCCTCACCCGGCAATGCCTTTTAGTAGAAACTCAGAAGAAATAAAAAGAAAACTGCAAACTTAAAATAACCCTCCAAAGAGTTCGCGGTCGATGATATTAATGATTTTACCTAAATCATCGCCATTTTCCGAGAAATTATTCTCATCCACATCAATTACCAGAATTTTGGTCTTTTTCTGGCTTTCGAAATCATCCATCCAGGCTTCATAGCGTTCGTTCAGCCTTTTAAGATAATCCAGTCGTAAGGACTCTTCATAAGGGCGGCCCCGTTTTTGAATCTGGTTAACCAAGGTAGGTACTGTAGCTCTCAGGTATATAAGCATATCGGGAGGCTGAACCAATTCAAGCACCACATTGAAAAGCGCCATGTAGTTTTCATAGTCGCGGGTAGTCATAAGCCCCATAGAGTGGAGATTGGGTGCAAAAATGTACCCGTCTTCATATATAGTCCTGTCCTGGATAACGGTTTTGTTATTCTTACGTATTTGCTGTATCTGGGCTAAACGGGCATGCAAAAATGACACCTGAAGATTGAACGACCAGCGCTGCATATCTTCATAAAAATCATTCAGATAGGGGTTTTCATCAGCATCCTCAAAATGGGGTTTCCATTTATAATGCTTTGATAAAAGACGTGTGAGGGTGGTTTTTCCCGACCCTATATTACCTGCTACTGCTATGTGCATACTCTGCATATTTGTCCTTAAAATTAATTGCACTAAAATACATTGCTTTGGGGAATAAAGGTACAAAATGCAAAAAAATAATTTCAATAGTTGTCAGCAGGTAGTTAATACTGTGCAGAAACGAGGAAATTTAATTCTCAATTATTGTTTACTAACAACTGATAACTTTTTTTCCTATCTTTGCAGCCCAATTTTAAAAAAGACATGAAAAAAGGCATCCACCCAGAAAGTTACCGCTTAGTTGTATT
>DATHOL010000319.1:0-3205 GCA_035484895.1 Bacteroidia bacterium
CCGGATGAATCGTTCGGACGGGAATCTCCATAATAATGGTAATGCTAAAGAGATCCTTGCGCCACCGCTAAAGCTAAGGCGGCACGTGGTCGCTTCTCTAAGGATGACAAAGTCATTTTACAATGACGATAGTACAAAAAAAATTAGGAATGAATTTCTCCATTCCTAATTATTAATTGCTAATTACTAATTAAAATTACCTTACTCCAATCACTAATTTTTTGGTGAAGTTGATTTTGTCGTTCTTAACGCTGAGGATATAAATTCCGGCGGCAAGTTGGTTATTTAATTGGATAAGGTTTTCGCCCAACGCTACGGGGTGGCTACCATTAATGATAGTTTGACCCAACATATTGGTTAATGCAACGTTTACATTATCATAATCAGTTGAGTTAATCTTAATATCTATTGTGTTAGTAGAGTTGTATGCTATAACAGTGGTAGTGTTTTCGCCTCCGCAACCGGTAAATGCTGTTTTGTCAACATACTTGGTTTGGTTGTCAATATCTGTTTGATAAAGGAAATAATAAGAAGTACCTGCATAAGGGGAATTATCTATAGTGGAATAATACTTAGTTTGGCTGGTTGTTCCATCGCCTGGAATAGTTGCCACGGTTTCAAAGTGAACACCATCGGTTGTTTTCTTAATGGTAAAATATGCATTGTTCAACTGGCTCTCAACTGTCCATTGAATAAGCGCTGTTCCATTATCGCATTGGGTAGTAAATGAACTAATTTGTATTGGCAATGGGTCAATAGAACTGCTCAATGTCCATGAACGGAAAAAGTTAGCAGCAGTAATTTGACCGCTATTTACGGTTCCGATATTCCCAACCGAACTTTGTAAACCACCTGTTCCTAACCAATCACCCCATGTGCCCGAAGGGTTAAATCTTTGGACTAATAGTGTATTTTGGGCAAATACATTTGGTGCTATTACCTCAGACGGGGCAACAGCTAGTGCTCCTCCAATGTAACTAAAAATAACACCTGTAGCGGGAACAACAGGAGCAGCAGAATAACCTGTAGCATCCATCACCCAAAAACGGTCAACTACCTGATAACTGTCATCTGTTACATTTGGAAGGGCATTCGGAGTGTTATACATGGCATGCATGTTCGAAACAGTTGAAGGTACTAAGTCAGGGTAAACAGAAGCCATAGTGTTATTATCACCATTATCACCATTCGTGTGCCAGGTTGAAAACTTAACACCTCCATTTGCAGGCGGTGTACCAATTGAAGTAAGATTCATTGTTAATGGCAAGTAATAGGACGTCGAATATCCAAAAGGAACCATATATGCTCCGGAAGAAGCAGGAGTCATATCCCACTTCACCATATTAAATTCAGCCTCCGAAACTATCCAACCATTATTACCAGTAGTAGTAATAGCATTAGCAGCGGGGTTATTAATTTCAATATAAATAGGCTTAGCCGCTATTCCGCCATTTTCAACCATGTAAACAGGGGTAGTACCGTTTATCATTAAACGAGCCTGGCAAAAAGCCGCCAATGGGGCTATTAGTAAGGCAAAAGCTGGTAGTAATTTTTTCATGTTCCGGTAATTTTTCGTATTGTTTTCTATTACACTTAGGCAAATGTATGAATTATTATTTATATAAACACCTGTTTCTATCAAATTTTCGTCTATTTATAAACATTATATAGTTGATAGAGGATATCTATGTTAATAATTATACATTAGTTATAGCCAAAGAAATGTAACTTTGTCACTATTTATACTGATTTATCTCATAAATGGTTACAAATAGCAATAAACGGGTTTCTTCTTTTACGTTTTTATGTTCTGCTTTAGCGGCCATTATTTTAGTTGGGTGCCATAATACCCCTGATAATAAGAATAATCCGGTTACACCTCCACCTTCCTCCGGTAATGCCATGAGTATGTACATCTCCTCGGTAAAATTACTGCACCTGCCTTTTAAAGATACTTGTTTTGATACGATGGCAACCCAACACGCAGTAACATTGCCCGATAGCCTTGAAAAGTTTAAAAAATACGGGCAGGTAGTCGGAAAAATAAATGAAACGCCAAGATATACCGCCATCATCTATTCAATATCTGCCGATGTGCAACTACCTATCTTAAATACTTTTAATGCAAGAGGTGAACGGATTTCATCGCTCAAATTGTTTATAGGCGATTGTTGTGGCGAAAATGAAGACTGCTCAGGGCTCTCTACAGTCACTATTACAAAGAATATGCATATCATCCTCAAAGACTCTATGCAAAAATTTGACCGCGACAAAAAGAAGTTCGACAAAAAGCGGAATATTCAAATATTAAAAAAGGTGGAAGAATACAGAATTGACAGTACCGGGAAGATCATCCGGCTGGGTTCGCATATTACCAAAGAAATTTCGGTTACTTTTATCTTAGCTGCAACGGCCGACCAAAGCGGTTCATAGGGTAACGGTCGGGCCGTTTATAAGCGCTGTCATTATATTGTTTCAGGTCGGAATACCGTAAGCCCACTACCCCGCTTTCCTCAAATTCCGCACTGCCGCCAATAAATCCGTTTATATCCACCGCTATAAATATGGAATCTTCTCCGCCGTCATATAAAGCTTCTTCAATATTTACCGAAAACTCGCCTCCGCTTTTATCCAGCAACTTAAATCCATTTTGCGGTATAATACTAATAATATTTAAAAGGTCGTTCCGCAACACCTCCGGTTTAATGGAATCGCAAAATAAACGCTGTTCCTTAATTAAGAATATATATCCTGAATTAATGGTATCCCAGGCGTATTCTGCAGTATGGGTTACAAAGGTTGTGCTGTCAAGCCTGGCTGTATCGGTGTTATATATAGCATATTTTACTTTATCGCCGCAGGCGTTAAAATATTGCTCGGCTAACGATGATTTATGAATGGAATGCTTTTGCTTGGCTTGTGCCAATACAAAATCCGCATGGACCAATAAACAAACAATAAAAATAATTCTGTAAAAATGCTTCATTCAATTAATTATTCATTTACAGCTGAAACATTTGAAAGAATTTTGTAATAACCTATTTCTTAACAGCAGTAATCAGCCTGCCCGTTATATCTTTTGCCACCATCTGCCCCTTGCTGTTATATATACACAACCGGCCTTCAATCTTACTTATGGTTTGGTCGTCTGAATTGCCTGTATTGGTTATGGGTGATTTTTTGCTTACACTCAATGTAACGGTAA
>DATHOL010000320.1:0-5288 GCA_035484895.1 Bacteroidia bacterium
ATAAAAATATAGGCGCTGTTCAGCCAAAAATAAAATCATTCACCAGTCCGGGCTATTTTGAATATGCAGGCGCGGCAGGCGGTTTTATTGATGTGTATGGTTACCCTTTTTGCCGCGGGCGTATTTTTGATACCATTGAAAAGGACGAAAACCAATATGATGATATAAAGGAAATTTTTTGGGCAACCGGCGCATGCCTCTTTATTCGCGGCCCTTTATACCATGAATTAGGCGGATTTGATGAAGACCTTTTTTCGCACCAGGAGGAAATTGATTTATGCTGGCGGATGAAACTGCTTGGCCACAAGGTAATGTATTGTCCAAGTTCTGAAGTAATGCATTATGGGGGAGGAATGTTGCCAAAATCAAATCCTTTTAAAACCTATTTGAATTTCCGCAATAACCTGATAATACTTTGCAAAAACCATCCGTCGCGCACATTGGCATGGAAAATAATAGTGAGGATGGTGCTTGATGGCATTGCAGCCTTCCGCTTTTTATTGCAGGGAAACAGTAAAGATTCATGGGCTATATGGAGAGGGCATTTGCATTTTTACGGCAGCCTTCCCAAAACACTGAAGAAAAGAAAAGCTTTGAAAAGCCGTTATTTGTCCGAAGGGATTCCTTTGGGACAACCCGTTACCTGTGTGTATAAGCGCAGCATAGTAAAGAAATACTTTATACAGCGTAAAAAGTATTTCTCGCAATTAAATGCGGAAGACTTTTCTTAACGATGGACTGGCACTCCTCCATAAAAGGTTTTAAAGGGTATCTGCGGCTCGAAAAATCGTTGTCTGAAAATAGCATTGAGGCTTACCTGCACGATATAAATAACCTCCAGCGTTTCTTTGAAATAAAGGAAATGAAAGTCAGCCCCGAGAATGTAACTTTTCGTCAGTTGCAGGAATTTATAGTATATATAATAGAATTAGGAATAGGCCCGCGCAGCCAGGCGCGTATGATATCGGGCATACGTGCATTTTACAAGTATATGCTTATGGAAGATTTGATAAAGCAAAGCCCGGCTGAACTATTGGAACTTCCCCGCCTGCCTCAAAAACTGCCCGAAGTTTTAAGTATAGAGGAAATAGATATGCTGGTAAATGCCATTGATGCAAGCACACCTGAAGGCCAGCGTAATAAGGCCATGCTCGAAACGCTTTACTGTTGCGGCTTGCGGGTGTCAGAACTGGTTACGTTGAAAATATCGGATATTATTTTTGAAGAAGAATTTATAAGGGTGATAGGTAAAGGAAATAAGCAGCGTTTGGTTCCCTTGGGAGCATCAGCTGCTAAATACATTAAGATTTACCTGGAGGAAATACGCCCCCATGTTCCGGTGCAAAAGGAAATGGAGGATATTGTATTTCTGAACCGGAGAGGAAAAGGAATGAGCCGTGTAATGGTTTTTTTAATCTTGCAGCAATTAAAAAAGAAGGCAGGGCTAAGTAAAAAAATAAGCCCGCATACCTTCAGGCATTCCTTTGCAACCCATTTGGTGGAAGGCGGCGCCGACCTTCGTGCCGTGCAGGAAATGCTGGGGCATGAAAGTATTACCACTACTGAAATATACACCCACATAGACCGGGAATATTTGCGCGATGCCATACTTCGCTTTCACCCGAGGAAGTAATTTATTTTTGCTGTTACCGGAATCTTATTGTAACCTAATTAACTTTGTGGGAATTAAGTGGGCTAATATTGCTAAGAAACAAATTCTATTTTGCAGGTAAAATATAATAATAGCAATCTTTTAAGGCGTGGCGTGGCCGGCAAGGTTATTGTAATACTCTTGCTGAGGCTGTTTTTAGTTTCTGACTGCGCGGCGCAAACCACATTGCCTTTTCAGAATTTTACAGTAAGCGACGGGCTGCCAAGTTCCGAAGTATATCATGCAATGCAGGATTCCAAGGGCTTTATGTGGTTCAGCACCGACCATGGCGTATGCCGTTACGATGGTTATCAGTTTAAAACATTTACTACAGCCGACGGATTAGCCGATAATACCATATTTGAATGCAGCGAGGACTATAAAGGAAGAATATGGTTTCGTTCTTATTCCGGCAGGCTCAGTTATTATTATCATGATTCCGTTTTTAATTTGTCCTACGATATAAAACTTAAAAAAATATTAAATACATCCCATATTACTTCTCTGGTAGTTGACAGTTCAGATATACTTTATATAGGTAGCCATATGAAGGGGGGGATACTTACTATGGATTTAAAACACCAAAATTCGGTAAAAACAATTCCTTTAGACGGCGGCATAAACTATATGCTGAAAGTTTCCGGTGTAAGCCCTCCCATAATGGGTAGTTCCCACAGAACTAACGATGTGGAAACGGATAGCTCTTTGGTGCTAAGCGTTTATTCTATTTCCTCCGGAAACTCATTGCTTCGCCTGGAAAGTAAATTGCCTATAGAAAACCTGAAACACTTGCCATTGCTCTGGTATGAGCAGGCCATGAATATTAACGATAGTGAAATTGCATTTTCTTATGACAATAAATTTATTATACTGCGTAATAATAAAATCGTTTTCTCCTATAGCTGTAATTCACATATTACAAAGTTAAGCCGGGATAAAGCGGGAAGAATATGGATACTAATACAAAATGGTGAACCTGTTTACTATTATAATAACAAAATCCAACGGCTTCCTGTTCTTGCAGTTTTAAAAGATAAACAGCTTACCTTTATCGCGGTTGACCGGGAAGGGGGCTTATGGGTGACAAGCCTGACAAATGGTATTTATTATCTAAGCTCGCTGGAATACATTACAAAAACTGTGGGGAATGGGTTGCCTTCCAATAAAATAAACCTGCTGGAAGTGGCCCCCGACAGCTCTCTCTGGATTTCAACATCGCCCGGCAATATTATTACGGTTCTGAATAAGGATTCGCTGAGCTATCATATTATGAAAGAATTCAGTAATGCTACAACGGTAAATTCAATATTGTTTCACAAGGATAATACCGTTTGGGTGGGAACCGGTGATCAACTTCGCATCTATGATAATCCTCGTAACTTTAGTGTGTTAAAGGCCACCTTCCGGAATGGCGAAAAAGATATGATTCAAACGGGAGATGGTTCGGTATGGGTTAACTGCACAGGTGATATAAAGCTATTCAAAAGACAGGGAGATTCCCTGGGAATAATGAAACATGCAAGTACTGGGTCACCTATTAAAAAGCTGCTTTTGAAGCCTGATAATACGTTGTGGGTAGGAACCCTTACCGGGTTATTCCAATATGCAAATGACTCGATGATTAACCTGTGGAACAAGTTTCCGGTGCTGAGCAGGCGCATAGCAGACCTTGAATTTTCGCAAAATGGAGATTTGTGGATTGCCACACGCGATACCGGCCTGATTGTTATGAGTAAAAATCATCTCTGGTATGTCAACATTGCGAACGGATTGGTGAGTAATTTTTCCCACTGCACATCACCTTCGATTATAAAGGCAATTTATGGGTTGGAACCAATACAGGCCTTTCCCATATAGTAATGCATTACAGCAAGGAAGGTAATTGCATTATTGATTCCATAAAAAATATTGTTTCACACAACTTAAAGGAAATTAACTGTCTTGCATGCATTAAAAACATAGTGTTTGCGGGCACTAACAATGGTTTGGTTTCCTTTGATATGAATAAAATGGATATGAATAAAACCCCTCCGCCGGTTTATATAACAAGTTTTAAAATTGGTAATAAGAATATCCCTTTGGATATGCAAAATCTTAATTTGAAGTATGATGAAAACAATATTATTATTAATTATGTCGGTTTAACGTATCGTGATCATTCAAATGTTCTTTATCGTTACAAAATGGAGGGGCTTGATACAAGCTGGATTTATACCCAATACACCGTTGTGCAATATCCAAAACTGCCACCCGGGAAATATTCATTTTTAGTTAGTGCGCGTAATAGCGATGGCATTTGGAGTAATGGATATGCGACCACAAGTTTTATAATAACTCCTCCGTTTTGGGCCATATGGTGGGTTAAATGGCTGGCAATTGGTATTGTATGTTTATTGGTATATTGGAGAATCAGGCTTATTTTAGAGCGTGAAAGATTAAAGGCGGAAGCCAACCAAAAACTAACAGAGATGGAGCTAAGGGAGCTAAGGGAACAAATGGATCCGCATTTTTTATTTAATAATTTAAATACGCTTTCATACCTGGTAGAAAGTAAATCGCCCGATGCGCCGGTATTTGTAGATGAGCTTTCAAAATATTTCCGTTATTCGCTCCAATTTCGAAATGTGGAATTTACCGAATTGCACAATGAATTGAAGCAGGCGGGGAGGTACCTTCATTTGCTGCGAATACGCTATGGCGATAAACTCGTTGTTCAGTGGGATATAAATGACAACCTGTCAGAATATTTTATTTCCAACCACTCCCTGCAATTATTACTTGAAAATATAATCAAGCACAATGTGGTTTCAATAGAAAGCCCTCTTTTTATAGAAATTAAAACTACGGATTCAAATACCCTGATAGTGAAAAATAACTTGCAGCCCAAAATAGGAGTGGAGGAATCTACCGGACTGGGATTGAAAAGTATTGATGAACGATATTATTTACTGTATAAAAGAAACATAAAAATCTTCCGCAACTCAGATTCCTTTATTGTTGAACTGCCACTGCTAACCCCTTCCGAATATGAAAGCACTCATTATTGAGGATGAATTGCCTGCTGCCGACAGGCTTGCTAATTTGCTAAACAGCATTGATGACACGATTGAAATAGTGGGCAGCATACCAAGTATTGAAAAAGCAATGCAATGGTTCGGCAATAATGATTTTCCCGATATAATTTTTATGGACATTGAACTTTCCGACGGAAGGTGCTTTGAAATATTTAACCGGATACAAATTTCTGCACCTGTTATATTCACTACAGCGTATGACCAGTTTGCCATTAACGCAATAAAATTAAACGCACTTGATTATCTGCTGAAACCTATTGATAAGATGGAGTTGGAGGAGGCGCTGGGAAAGATAAAGAAAAGTCCGGAGACAAATGAGCCGCCTAAGTTTGCTGCGCTGGTAGAATACATTGCCAATGCTGCACAAAACAGGAAACCCAAAAAACTGGCCGTTAAAGATGCTCAAAGCACCAGATTTATTGATATCAGCAATATTACCAGGTTCCAGGCAGATTCAAATTATACCATGATTTTTCTTGCAGATGGCAGTAAAATGATCACTACCCGCACCCTTAAAGAATATGAGGATATATTATCCGGCTCGGATTTTTTCAGGGTTCATA
>DATHOL010000321.1:0-4958 GCA_035484895.1 Bacteroidia bacterium
AAACTGGCAGCTATTGCCAATCCTCAAAAGATTGTTCCTGCAACCATCGAGATTGTGGATATTGCGGGCCTCGTAAAAGGCGCCAGCAAAGGCGAAGGGTTGGGCAACCAGTTCCTCGGAAATATACGTGATACGAATGCCATTATACATGTGTTGCGCTGCTTTGATGATGCCAATGTTATTCACGTAGAAGGAGGCGTAAATCCTATCCGCGACAAAGAAATTATTGATACTGAATTGCAGCTAAAGGATTTTGAAACCGTTGAGAAAAGATTGCAACGGGTTTCCAAAGCGGCTAAAGTTGGTACCGACAAACAAGCCCAAAAGGAAAAGGAAATATTAGATATGTATTTCAAATGCCTTTCGGAAGGGAGGTCGGCTCGTACAGTAGTTTTATCCGATGAGGATAAGGCACTTATTGCCGATTTGCATTTACTTACGGTTAAGCCTGTATTATATGTCTGCAATGTGGACCAAAGTTCCCTGAAAGGCAATAAATATACCGATTTAGTAAAGGAAGCCGTGAAAGATGAAAATGCAGAAGTCCTTATTATTGATGCAGGTATTGAAGCCGAAATAACCCAACTGGAAAGCGCTGAGGACCGTAAAGTCTTTTTGGATGATATGGGATTGGATGAACCGGGCGTGAACAAACTTATTAAAGCAGCGTATCATTTATTGCATCTTTCCACCTATTTCACCGTAGGTGAAGTGGAAGTAAGAGCATGGACCATCCACGTTGGAGACCGCGCCCCGCAAGCCGCAGGTGTTATCCATACCGATTTTGAAAAGGGCTTTATTAAAGCGGAAGTAATAGCCTATGATGACTTTATTAAGTTAGGCTCGGAAGCTGCCTGCCGCGAAGTAGGCAAACTAATGATACAAGGCAAAGAATATGTGGTGAAAGATGGCGACATTATGCATTTCAGGTTTAATGTGTAAAAATGATGTTGAATAAACATGGGTTATATCTTTTCGAATAACCCATATATTACAAGATTATCTTCTATTGTCTTAACCTCAAAATCATTCATATAAAAATTCTTTTTCCCCTTATTCCAAACATAGATGTGAACTATGATATTTGGATAATTAAGGTCGATATCCGTTAATCGTATAGCATGATATCCTTTTTGCCATGTTGGAGTTTTATAATTAATGATACATTCATCTACCGGAGTTGCTCTCCAATCAATAGTTTTCCCGCCCGACTCAAAAGTAGAAACGATAAATACATCGTTTAATGCTTCAAAAGGTAATAGTTCAACAGAGGCATAAATAGAATTATGTTTATTAGTTATCATTGTATCCAGGCTACAGGTAAAAGCGGGTCCCCATTCATTTAAAGAATCCATTTTATAAGAACTTTTGCCTGCGAAGGAGACAGAATCGCAAAGGTGTGCTTTGTTTGCTACAGACCAAAAGGGGGCCTGCTGTGTAAAATCATTTACAGAATGAAAAACATACGTAGAAATTCCCTTGGCGGGATGAGAGGAAAAGAGATAGAAAGTTCCTCCGTAAAAATTAGATTGCCTTATAATGTACGGATAATAGTTTAAAAACATGGCTACATCTACAGGGTCTGCACTTGCTAAAGCGCCCCATGACAAGTACGGTTTATGTTGTTGTTCAATAAATTGTATGAGGGGCTGTTTCTTAATTGAATCTCTTACGAATATGAAAGAAGAAGTATCCACACGGTCTTTTCTTATATAATAATCTTCCGGTAATTCAGCGCCCGATTGGAGAAGGCTGATGCAGCTATCAGACCTAATATTATTATTGGCCGGATTACTTTTCAAAACTATTTGCTCATAACGGGAAGTATAGAAAATGGAATAATATTTCCTTTCAACTATTAATGAAAAAGTATTAATCAAACAGATAAGTATTATCAGTCCTGTTTTAATTTTATTATTCAGCTCCGGCAACCATCCGAATAAGAAAAAAAGTAAAAAGGGAAAGCTAAATATCAATACAGAGTATTGCAGCACCGGATGCAGGTAGCGCGAATAAAAAAACCCTGTTAAAAAAGGAATTAAAAACCAGCACAATGAAATAATCAGGTAAAGACCGCCATTTATTTTTTTCCGAAAAGCATTTGCCAGCCCGAAAAGAAATAAGCAAGCCACACAAGCAAAAACAAACGGTGAAAAATGGAATACATATTTAAGATATTCCCATATAAAACCATTTTTAGGCCTGGCAAGTTGCTTGTCAAGCCCGCCTATACCAAATTGATAAAAGAAAATAGGAAGATGTGGGATATATAAGATAAAAATAAGAATACCCCCGGCTATGTATTTTAACCTATACTTTTTAGGAATATAAAGCATGCCTGTTAATCCTACCATGGCTGCAACCAGCAGAGAGAAGTAATGGTTATAGGCGCATGCAGCGCTGAATAGGATATATAATGTACAATTCCGGTAGAAATGCTCTTCAGGCTTAAAGATGATTTTGTTCCAGTAATAAACCATAGCCAGTGTAAAAAATAATCCGCTTGAATAGGGCCTGGCTATCTGGCTATACATTACTGTATATTGAAGCGTAGCAAGGAAAACTGCACAGACCAATCCAACGGTAGAATTAAACCATTCCCTTCCAATAAGAAAAACATAAAGCACAGAAAGGATTCCACAAATAATGAAAGGCAGCTTGACGATAATTTCAGAATAACCAAATAATTTTGTCCAGTAATAAAGAAAAACTTGCACCCCTGCAGGATGTGAATCAACGATTACCCCTTTCGCTATTAATTCTGAAAACGAACTGAAATGCGTGCGAAACAAGGCATTAAACTCATCTCCGGTATAAGGTATTTCCAACGGATGAATTAGCCTGAGAATAGAGGCAAGTAAAAGAAGAGCAAATAAAATTACCGAGGTAGTTTTAGATTGATTGTTCACCATTTTTCAAATTCCCTGCTTGGCGTTATGCCGGTTCGTAAAATAAGGTTCTATAAGCGAATATATAAACAAAATAATAGATTGTAACAAGGAGTTATCTGTTTAAATAAGTAAATTTTGTAAGTCGGATGGCATTTAGAAACTATTCCTTTCTTTTAAAAACACTACCTTAGCAGCCTGTTTATCTTTATTCTATGAAAAAGAACCGCCTTTATATTATAGTTTTTGTACTGCTCATTCTGGTAGCTTTATATTTTAAGTTTTTCAAAAACGGATTCACTACCATCAGCGGCTCCGACCATGATTTTGCTGTAAAAGACACTACGGCTATTACCAAAATATTTATCGCCGATAAGGCCAATCATACGGTTACCCTCACCCGCCAGGGAAAAGGACAATGGATGGTAAATGGCAAGTTTATCGCCCGGAACGATTGTATAAATAACCTTCTTACCACTATTAATATGGTAGATGTAAAATCTATTATTGACCCGCGCGGCTGGAACACCATTATTAAAACCATGGCAACCCAAGCAGTTAAGGTAGAGATATATGAAGATGATAAAAGGGTGAAAGTCTATTATGTGGGCGAAGAAACCTCCGATGAGCTTGGAACCTATATGCTGCTCTCCGACCCCAAAACGGAAGAGAACTACAAACAACCTTATATCACCTATATACCCGGTTTCGATGGCTACCTTACCACCCGTTACTTTATTAAAGAAGATGACTGGCGCGACCGTACCATATTTCAATACTACCCCTATGATTTGAAATCGGTTTCCGTTTATTACCCGCAGGTTGACTCCTCCTTCCGGATTAATATATTAGGCAAAAACCAGTTTAGCCTCGATAATCCGGTAACGAACAGAAAAGCTGTGGCACTTGACACACTATCGGTTAAACAATACCTCACTTACTATCAAAGCGTATCGTGGGAAGTAACTGCTATTACTCCTAAAAGAGATTCTATAATAAGTTCTCCGCCATTTGCAGTTATAAAAGTGGAGGACGTGAAAGGCAAAGTAACCACCCTGAAGTTATATCATCGCTTTGCTTCATCTAACCAGCAGGAAAAGTATAATATTGATTATAAATATGACCCCGACCGCATTTTTGCCCTTGTAAACGACAAAGACTTTGTAGTATGCCAGTACTTCGTTTTCGGCAAGATGCTGCAACCTGCCGCTTACTTTTTGCACTGGAACGACGAAATGCTGAGGAAGTAGCTTCAAGCCACAGATTTCACAGATTAGTGCCGTATCCGGGCAACCGATTATCGTTTTTTTGCATCTATAAACTGTAGCAATCTGTTAAAACTCCCGTTTGTTGAAAAAAAGTGAATAACTAAAGTTTCGCTTTACCCTGCTTTACTTCGGTAGTTTCTATACTTTTGTTGCCTTTCGTAATAAAACCAAATGAGATTTCCCGCAAATCTCGCAGATGAACGCAGATAATTAATCGGCGTAAATCAGCGCAATCTGCGGGAAACAAACATAAAACTGAATTGATATGATGAAATTCGTTGTTTCCAGCAATACCCTGTTTAAAGAATTGCAACTCATTAGCGGAGTTTTAAATTCCAGCAATGCACTGCCTATTCTCGATGATTTTCTTTTCCAACTGAAAAAGAATAACCTGAGCATATTCGCATCCGATATTGAAACCACTATCAATACTACCGTCCAGGTAGAATCGAACGATGCAGGCGAAATAACTATACCTGCCAAGTTATTGATGGAAATGCTGAAAAACTTTGCCGACCAGCCGCTCACTTTTAAAGTGGATACCGACAAATACAGCATCGAAATCAATTCCGAATCGGGCAAGTTTAAAATCATTGGCCACGATCCGGAAGAGTTTCCTAAAATGCTCATCGTCGAAAACCCAACCACCCTGGAAATTGATGCCGATGCTTTGGTATCCGCAATCAACAAAACCATTTTTGCAGTTGCCAACGACGACCTCCGCCCTGTAATGTCAGGCGTATATTGCAACTTCTCTGAAACCGGAATGATTTTTGTAGCTACCGATGCTCACCGCCTGGTG
>DATHOL010000322.1:0-3607 GCA_035484895.1 Bacteroidia bacterium
CAAGTTTAGTACAGAAAGTATGGGAGTTTATCAAAGTGGTATATAAGTTACAAGCGTCTATGCTTTAAGTTGCAATTTTTGGGTGTCAAGTTGCATAAATTGGATTATTTGCTCTTTTTATCTTTTTCATAATAATGAAAAAAATCAAGAAAAGCCTTTTTGTAAGTTCTGTTAAGAGCTACGTACATAGGCCTATTATTCTCTTTTAATCCGTCCAGATAAATTGCATCTTCATCTAAATAATCTACCGCATCAGGAGAAACCAACTCATGTTTGTTGACCTGAATTAAAAAGCCAGTTATCTTAATAAACTCCTGTAGTCTGTGCCCTCTTATCTTATGCCGTTTGTTCCCACGGAGATATATGATGCTAATAGCATGGCTGCCCTTAATGGCGGTCACAAGTAATATATCCGCCAAAAAGACTTTCACCTTTTTTCTTCCTCCTGAAAGATTAAAAAGATAATACCTTTTAAGGTAGTCGCTAAAGCCAGGAATTTCATGTAGTGCTTCCATACCACACAGAATTTTTATCTTTCTAACGAGTGAAAGATTTTATTAAAATTGTCTTGCTTAGGGCAAAGAGGGTTAAATTTCCATAGACGTAAACTCAAATATAAAATAATTTCCGACATTTCATATAGGTGCATGTCATATGTTAATAAGTTTTAGCTGTATTAATGCAATATATTGGAGCCATTTAGGGGGCTAAAAATAGCAGTTTATAAATGTGAATTTTAAGGGACAGCGATTTATGATTTGCCTGCTTTTAAAAGCTTTTATTGGCATAGCGAGGAATTGCATAGCTTCGCCCTTTAAATACGTTGTGCGCTTTTGTAATGCCATAAAAAGGCATATTCAGTTTAGCTTGCATTGCTCTCTTGGACTGGAAAAAATCAAGGATTTTCGTCTCAAAAAATCGCATTTGTCCTCATGTGTGGGTAGGCGATTTAACAATACCCAACATGTTCGCCGGTGGAACAATAAATTAGCAATACATTTCATTACAACGCAATACATATCAATTAATTATACACATTCATTGATTGCAAAAAGCCCGAAAGGCTGTTTTTGAAATTCGTATATCCATATATAAATTTTGATAATCATATAGTTATGCCATATTCCCCGGAATATATGGTTTACGGCGAGCATAGGGTAAAAAATGGAACGTTTATACGTTTACACTGGATGGCTTTTTTTACCCTGTTTTAATGAAAATTAATTTTCATTAAATATCCCATTTTAGACTTTTATTTTAATCAGTGAAAGTACGGTTATACATAAAAAAAGAAAACAAATTCTTGTGCACCGCCAGAACTTATCGGGGCGGCAAGACCGTATATTTTTCCGTCAAATTGACGAAAAATAATGAAACGCTAAAAGTACCTTGAGCTGGTACTTCATCATTTTAATGTCCTTATTTATTGATGTTTGTGGTTCTTTTTTTCGTGTTATCAACAAGTTCAATCCAATATCGTTTTCATGTGAGATGTTGAAATCTTTTCCCCTGCTTTAATTTTGCATCAATAAGTAGATAATGACAATACAAGTAGTTACAATAGGCACCCAGGATTTTCAAAGCATCGTGACCGATGCATATAAAGAAGGATACCTTAAAGCTCAACGGGAATGGGTAGCTGAAAAGGCCGCCCAAAAAGACGAACCGAAATTTGGAGAGATTCTAAGGGGCTGTAAAGAACTCTTGCAATATCTCACCTATAAAGGTTATTGGCGTGGCTCTATAAACACACTGAATAAATACGCTACACAATTAGTTTCGGAGGATGATAAGAAAGGTTTCGGGTTAATCTTTCGACGGGGCTGTATTGACCATGATTTTGAAAATGGCTTCCGATTCACTGTACCGTTAAAAAAGAAAAATTAAATATGAGCAAAAAGCCGTTTGTAAATCCTTCAATTAAATTGAAGGCTACTATTAAAGAGTTAAGGAAAAAGGTTAAATACTGGAAACATCAGTGTGAGAAAATGTTTATAAAAGAGGAACTAAGAAAGAATAGGGATTGGCAAAACATAAAATAATGACTGTTTAAATCTTTTTTATTTTCGTGTTCATATTTTATCTACTTTTAAAATATGAGCCACTATCAAAGCAACCCTTTCGCCTTTATTAATAGCTATTTCATAGGATTTATCCTAAATTCATTCATTTATAATTTGCGACCAATTAATGCGACTAATTCTTGCGCTTTCCTTTATTCAAAGGGCTTTCAGAGGTATAGTAAAAATATGACATATAAATTTTTGATTTTTACAGTAAAACTTAATATTGGAGAAGCAATGATGAACTATGAACAGAAAACCCTAATGGTCATCGTTTAAAGTTCATAGTTTATAGTTAGTTACATTGTTTTAAGCTCCGCAACCAAGTCAGTAACCACCTTTTTGGCATCACCGAATAACATGCTGGTTTTAGGATTGTAGAAAAGCTCGTTGTCGATACCGGCATAACCGGCCGCCATACTACGTTTGTTTACTATAATGTTCTTGGCTCTTTCAACTTCCAAAATTGGCATACCATAAATAGGGCTGGCAGGGTTGTTTTTGGCTGCAGGGTTAACTACGTCATTCGCACCAACAATAAATACCACATCGGTAGTATCAAATTCCGGGTTAATGTCTTCCATTTCGCAAAGTTTGGAGTAATCGACGTTACTTTCCGCCATCAATACGTTCATATGGCCTGGCATACGTCCCGCTACCGGGTGAATAGCGTACTTTACATCAACACCTCTTTCTTCAAGCAAAGCTTCCAGTTCGTGCATTACGTGCTGAGCCTGGGCAACAGCTAATCCGTAACCGGGAACGATAACAACCTTTTTGGAATAGTTCATTAATACGGCAGCATCGGAAACAGAAATATCTTTAATAGTGCCACCAGTTGTTCCACCGCTTTCAGCGCCAGCACTGCCTGCGCCAAATGCCCCAAATACTACACTGAATAAGGTACGGTTCATACCCTTGCACATAGCAATGGTTAATATAGTACCTGCAGAACCTACCAGGATACCACCCGTCAACATTACTTTGTTGTGGTAAAGGAAACCTCCGGATGCAGCAGCCAAACCGGTAAATGAGTTTAACAGTGATATTACTACCGGCATATCAGCACCACCAATAGGTAATACAAACATGATACCGTATAATAAAGCCAACGCTAAATCAATACAAGGCCACATGAAATCTGTAATTCCGCCAATAGTGATATATGCTCCAACTCCAAGCGTAATTATAAGTATCAGTGCATTAATAATGTTGTAAAAAGGAATACGAGGATTTGAGTTCAGGTTACCATTTAATTTGGCAAAGGCAACCATAGAACCGGAGAAGGAAATGCTACCGATAACAAGCCCTGCCATAACCATCATTATTGTCTTAGGGTCGCCTGCATGAACGTGGAATTCCATAATGGAAATTAAAGCGGCGCAAGCACCACCCATACCATTGAAAAGAGATACTAATTGAGGCATGGCAGTCATTTTTACTTTCTTGGCAACCATCCAGCCGATGATTCCACCGATTGCGAATGCGCCAAACAACATACCATAAATGATAGGTGCAATAGGGCCATCATGAAGGAATATAGT
>DATHOL010000323.1:0-4489 GCA_035484895.1 Bacteroidia bacterium
GATGTTACAACCAAGAATTTTACCAAGATGAAAAAATACATGGCTAATTTCGAATTGGTAAAGCGCAAACTGAAAGAAGTGGAGGAGAAAGACCACCTGCGCAACTGGCAGCCTCCCGTTAGCGGAGAAGACATTATGAAAGCATTTGGCATTGGCCCCTCTTTGCAAGTAGGCTTAATTAAAGATGCTATTCGCGAGGCCATTTTGGATGGTACTATTCCCAACCAGCCCGAAGCGGCCCATGCCTTTATGATTAAAAAAGGACAGGAGTTAGGTCTTAAAGCAAGCTAAGAGTTTTGCTCGTCATTGCGAGCGAAGCGTGGCAATCTTACCCAATATTTCCTGCAAAAAACCTGCGATTTTTAAAAAACCGTTATGTCATGGTTTTTATACCTATCGAAAATTTTAAAAAAGCCCTGTATCCTTTGCTGCATAGGCGTTATAAGCTATGTCATAAATTTTAACATTTAGTGACATATTTTTTAATACACAAATGTGTGGCATTTGCAGGTCATTGACTTTTGGGGAAGATGATAAAATTATGATATAGCATTTCGCAGATGTCGCCCCGATGGGGCTTAGAGGTGTTGTGTGTATTTATTACCCGGGGCTTCACCCCGGCTATCAATATTCCGTCCCTTCGGGACTTAAATGCATGGGTAGTTGTATTATAACATACAAAAGTTCAAAGCCCCTACGGGGCGACATCTTGGTAGCGCAGGGTGAAGCCCTCGTGTTAGGCAACAAAAGGAATTTAAGCCCCGTAGGGGCGGAATATTAGGCAAGAACCTATTGTTGAATTACAAATTTCCCTTCTCCAATTAAACTTCCATTCTCAGAAATAACCCTATAAAGATAAACACCGGAAGGCTGAGAGCCCATCTTAATTGCATTCTTATTCTGAGAAGAGAGGGGCTCGGTAAATACTTTTTCTCCAAGAATATTGTAAATTTCTATTGTTGAATTCATATTTCTATTGGAGGATTCAAGGGTGAATTTTCCAGTATTCGGGTTGGGAAAGAGATCAATAATATTTTCTATGTTTTTTGATTGAGGAGCATTGGTTATAATATCACTGCAGGAATTCCATTTAGTAAGAAAGCCATATTCCCCACTGTTTTTTTTATAAAAAACGGTGTCGTTTCCAAAAGCTACAAACGGAAGCCCGTTGTTAATATCACCGCCCATGTAAACATTATTGCCTAATGGGTCAGTTGCTATTGGTGTGTAGTCATCGGGTGCTATGTTTGAAGTGGTTCCACAGAACCCTTTACCATTTGAATCGAGTTTTACTAAAAACTCTAAATTTCCTGGAGTTGAATTTAATATTAGTCCAGCAATGGAAAATAAAGAATCATAACATCCACCAGTCCAATACACATTATTTGATTTGTCAACAGAGATGGAATATGAAACGCCTCCAAATCCTGAGCTTTCAGCCCATAATAAAGCGCCATTTGCAGCGTATTTTACTAAAAAAGCACCTGGATTTAAGACATTAGTATCTGTGTTTAAAAGATAAGAACCAAAACCAATGGTATCGAAATATGTACCGCATACATAAACATTATTTGAATTATCAATTGTAATGTATTCTAAATTATCAGAGTTTATATCGATAAAACTATATCTGCTTGGAAAATATCCTTCCTTTGTCCATAATAGCTGCCCATTAGCCGCATATTTTACAATAAAAACATCAAATTGACTAGTAATGCTAACCATATTTGCTGTGTCGAAAGCAATAGAATCTTTAAAATCTCCAGTTATATAAATACCCCCTAAGTGGTCGGTTGTAATTCCAAGGCCATAGCAACTTGACCGTTTTTTTACTGTCGCAGATTTGGCCCAAACAACATTTCCTATGGAATCATACTTTGTTAAAAATGCACAACTATTGTTTGAATTTGTTAAAATAGTTGAACCGAATGATATAGTTCCGCTAAAACCTCCGGTTATATAAACATAATCTGAATCATCATTTGAAACTGAATAGGAAATTACTGACCCATTAGTAATTGTAGCACTTCTTGCCCAAATTGCATTTCCATTAGAATCGTATTTCACTAAGAATGAATTACCATTCATAGTTCCATTTGTTAGAATAATTGAACCAAATGTAGCTGTATCATAAAAACTCCCAGTAACATATACATTTTGCATTTTGTCAACTGCAACAAAAAGTCCTTCTGCACCACCAAATATTGATCCTTTTATATTTTTCACCCAAAGAATATTTCCATTGGGGTCATATTTTGCCAAAAAAGAACCCTCATTAAATTTTAATGTGTCAAAACCGAAAGCGATAGTATCTGAATATACTCCTGTTTCATATATATTACCGTATCTATCGGTTGCTATAGACGTTGGGTCACAATTAGAAGAAATACCTATGTCATATGATTGCCTCGCCCATACCCAACTCTGCCCATTACAAAATGAAAAACTAAAAAATAATAAAGAGAGACAAAAAAATAAGGACTTTATATTCATGATCTGAGTGGCTTAAGCAAACAGTAGTCTGCCCTTCGGCTCGGGTATAGAGCGCTTAAGCATTTTAGCGGTTTCTATCCATTCATCCACAATTACTTCAACATTGGATAATGCTTTGCTGTATGTAGCGCCATCGGCTTTGCAGCCCGGCAGTTCGGGCACTTCGGCTATGTATGCTTTATCTTCCTGGCTCCAATAAATTATTATTTCGTAGCGTGTCATAGTAACCCTGTTAATTTATATTGTGTAATAATATTCCTTATTTGTTTTACCTGATAGGGTTTTGCTTTTGACCTATTAGGCTGTATGTTAATAATTTCAGAAACGCCATCTTTATAAAATATATGATGGCTCCCTTTTATACGTCTTTCAAACCCTAAAGATTCAAGTAAAATGCATATATCGTTAAACGAAATATTCGCATCAGAGTTTGCCTCAAGAATTTTTAAGAGTACTTTCCTTTGTTTCGTCA
Organism: Bacteroidia bacterium; assembly: GCA_035484895.1. Classification (GTDB taxonomy): domain Bacteria; phylum Bacteroidota; class Bacteroidia; order JABEUT01; family JABEUT01; genus JABEUT01. Next base: position 2,966 of record DATHOL010000323.1, read on the forward strand.
TAAGTCAACTAAACAAAGATAATTAATATTTTGCAAAGCACGGACGCGTGGGCTCCGACTACTGCTTCACGAACTTATCCGTAAACACAACCGCTCCATTATTTCTTACGCTTATAATATACATTCCGCTGGCAAGGTTGCTAACAGGAATGGTATAGGAATAAGATAAAAAATTGGTTGTATACACTTCTTTGCCTTGCAAATTATAAACCGAAACCTGGAAGTTATTTCCGGAGTTGTAATTGCTCAGGTTAATATGCAAATCGGTGGTGGCTGGGTTAGGATAAATTTTTCCGTTGGTAACAGCAACTTTCGTATCGTTTTCTCCGGTTGCAATATCCGACAAGTCGCGTTTCCATTGTCCACGGCCAAAAGTGAAGGCATAGAGGTAGTGGTCGCTCGGAGAAACAAGCAAGTCATATACTTCAGTTGCATCGGGGAAACCGGTGTCGTACATCGTCCATGTGGCGCCATCGTCGATGGAGTAGAACACGCCATAATCGCATCCTGCAAACAGGTGTCTTGGGTGCAATGGGTCGACGGTAATGGTTTCAAAAGGCATATCAGGTAAGGTACCGCTTATGTCTGTCCATGTGCCGCCCGAGTTAAGCGATTTGAAAACGTGTCCTGTTCCGAAGCCGGAAAATACAATATATACTTCCTTGGAATTGGACGGATTAACTGCAATTCTGCGGGGGTAGCGGTCAGGTAGTCCTGCTGAAATATCGGTAAGGGTTGTGCCTTCATTCTTACTAAAATACATTTTAAATGGTACGGTAGAATCAGGCGCAGTGGCAAGATAAATGGAGTCGGTATTGGTGAAGGAACAGGCTATTGCCATTATCCATGCACCCGGAGTTACAGGGTTGTTTCCTTTATAAGTAAAAGTATTTCCTCCATCGGTAGAAAGTTGCAAACCTTCGCCGCAGGCATACATATATTGGGTGTTGGAATAGCAAAGTATATAAGGTGCAAGGAATGGAGCATAGTTGTAATTGCTATTGGCATTCGATGTATTGTAGAGCACAGTATTAGGAAAATTACCATTACCCTGGTTCACATCCTCATCTACATTCAGGTATTGGTATGCTCCAAATTGAATATTATCATTGGTGTGGTCAATGGCATTGTAACAGCCATCACCACCCACTACGCCATACCAATTTCCCGGCGCAACGCTAGGGTAATATTTGATTGTATAGTTATCCTGTAAACCGCTAAGCATAACGGTTGTATCAAGCGGTGAAATGCTTCCGATATAAGATTGCGTAGTGATATATCCACCGGTACATTCATAGTAAGTTTTGCCAAAATCATTCGAGCGGAAAAGCCCGCCATCTGTCAAAATATAAACCTTGGTAGGGCTTAACGGATTGGATATAATATCATGCACATCGGTGTGCATATAGTTGTTGGGGTTACTATTTATATTATCCTGTTGGTTAAATGTTGTACCCATATTGTTTGATAAGAAAAGGTCAACACCACCCACCAGCATCTTGTTCGGGTTTCCGGGCTGTGCAA
>DATHOL010000324.1:0-5594 GCA_035484895.1 Bacteroidia bacterium
ATAGTTATTTGCAATTTTGCTATCCGGATGAGTATCGGATTCTTTCCCTGTTGAATCCACGCCATAGTTATTTGCAATTGCATAATCATTTATTTCTTGCTGCAATGTTGCTTCTGTGGCAACATTAATATTACTTTCCCTACCCCCGCTATTTGACGATGCAATAAAAGCGCTGTCTGCTTTTCGGGCTTTTTTAGTCAGCCAGGTATATTCATTATGCAGTTGCTTAAGCTCCGCATTATTTTCTTTTATCACTTCTTCCTTAGCCTGTTTGCTTTTTGATAAATCATCGGCTTGCTGTAATAGCGCAACTTTCTGTTCCGGGTCAGTAGTTTGCCCCGCCTGCGTAACAAAATCCTGCGATTTTTGCTGTAATCCCGTTATATCCTGTGCAAGGTCATCATTCGCTTTTGCAACCTGGAAAGAATCTTCCTTCACTTCTTCGGCCTGCCGCTTTATTAAATCGCCCGGGCTTATCCTTGTTGCTGAGATTTCGCTATTGGCATTACCTGCCGTTTGATTATTACCCGAACCACTGCCTGAATTATTATTTCCATTCTTCTCTATTTGTATTTGCTTTAAAGCAGCTTCATTTTTATATTCTGCCGCAAGCTGGTATGCCGAAATTCCTTTTTCTTCAGAAACAGCGGCCTGATGTAATTCATTTTTAGCAGCAGCAATACTATCCGGACTTCGTGTTGCAGGGTTATTTTGATTTGAACTATTCAGAACTTTATCCGAACTCATTTGCATTTGCAGAGCATCCTCCATTTTATCGCTTGCATAGTCAATAGCTTTTGATGCTTTATCATTCAATTCCTGCTGTTCTTTTTCAAGTGTTTCAATTTCAGCAGAGGTTAAATGTGTGCTCGTTGAATTAGTATTATTGGCTGCAATATTTCCCGATGAGCTGTTTGTATTATTAGATAAAGCGCCACCTCCATTTTGCAAATTATTTCCACTTGGGTTGGTAGCAGTTGCAGGCATATTAGAATTATTTGCGGATGCCTCGGCAGCCTTGCTTTTTGCTAAAAGAACCTCAATAGAATTTGTATCTACATTCACATTCATCTGCGCCTGCTCCTTTATATAATTAAATGCCAACTGGTAATCCGAATCCTTCGGCATATCGGCAGCATAATCATTAATCTCCAGATTTCCGGACTGGTCAAATTTTATATCCTGTTTCATCGCGCTCACTGTTTGCGAAACAGGCAGCACTACCGATTGGCTCTGGGTTTTATGATTGGATGCTTCTACCGTGAAGTTATAACTTCCGCCGTTGGGAAGGTTAAAGGAATATTTACCGTCTTCGGATGCTGACATATAAACCCCAACCACCGTATCTTTCTTTATATCCTTAACGGTAATTTTACAGAGAGCGGGTGTTTTACCATCATCCATATATGCTGTACCGGCTATTACCATAGATGCAGGCGGATGCAGATGAATGGCTATTTTATATACATCAATAGTACCCTGCGGGCTGGAACGGGTAGATGAAAAGAATCCTGTCTCCCCGGAGGTATCGGGAACAAATAAAATATCGTCATCAGGCGAATTAATAGGGAAATCAAGGTTCACGGGTTCTTGCCATGTGTTGGCAGATTCATCGTAAACGGACATAAAAATATCATATCCGCCCATGCTGTTATGTCCTTTGGAACAGAAATAAAGTGTATGCTTCCGCACATCATACACCGGGTAATCTTCGTCAAAAGCAGTATTGATAGCAGTACCCAGGTTTTCGGGCGTACCCCAGCTTCCGTCAGGATTACGCTTTATGGTGTATATATCTTTCCCATTCTTTTCACTGCTTCCATAGCTTGAAAAATAGGCTTGCTTTTTATTGGGAGTTAAATAAATCACATTGTTTACATTCTTCTCCTTATCCAGCTTTGTTTTAAACCCATCGGGTTCCGAAAGCAGGGTTCCCTCGTTTGTATGCATATCATACGCCTCAAAGTAATCGGAAAGATTAAGTTCCTTTTTTCGTAAAACATCCAGCCCGTGCAATTCAGTTAATAGCGCTTTACCATTGGCGCACATTTCTATAAAATGCCTTACCGGATATTTTTTTATATCGGAAGCGGAAGCTGTTTGCTCAAATTTTTTGTAAAAACGGATAGCCTGGTTAAATTTATAATTTAAGTGAAAAGCCCTTCCCAAATAGTAAAAAGCAAGGTTATCTACATCTGTTTGCTTTACAGAATATTCCAGGTATTCCACCGCTTTATTTTTATCGGCCTTGGTAAATAACATGCAGGCGCCGAAACGGTAATTATAATTCGGGTCGCGCGGATACAAGCTTAGCAATTGAGAGTAAAGCGGGTAAGCTTCTATGAAATCTCCTTCGTCAAAATATTTTGCTGCTGCTTTCTTTAAGCGATTTTCGGTTTCGTGTGCTGTATTGCTTTGGGCATTTACTTTTGCTAACGGTTGAAACACGCTGATAAAAAACAAAACCGCCACCAACCCCGGAAAAGATTCCCTGAGTTTTGCAGCCAACCTATTAACTAAATAGTATTTGTTTTTCATCAAATAATATACTCCTGCCTGTCAGGTTTTTTTAAATAATTGAATTTTAGATTCCTGCCGTTTAAATAGCCTGACAATATTTTTTCTATGCATTACAATAACCAGCAATGGCAGAAAAATAGAAAAGGCTACTACCCATTTATACTGCAATTTTGACATAAGGGCCATCCATACAGGAAAACTGATGGCGGCCATCATAGATGCCAATGACACATAATGGAATATAAAAAATACGACTGCAAAAACCAAAAGGCAGAATAAAGCTACAATGGGTGAAAAGGCAAGTATTATGCCCATGCCGGTAGCCACTCCCTTTCCGCCCTTGAAACCTACATAAATTGGGAAAATATGGCCTAATATGGCTGCAGATGCTAACGCCACCTCCAAATGCATCCTTGGTGCGCTGCCTGAAGAATAGGTACTGAAATATACAAGGCTTACGGCCAACCAACCTTTCAGTATATCAATGAGTAACACTACGGCACCTGCCTTTTTGCCTAAAACACGCAAGGAGTTGGTAGCCCCTGAATTGCCGCTGCCATGCTCACGAACATCTGTTTGATAGAATCGGCGGCCAATCCATACCGAAGTAGGCACAGAACCAATAAGATACGCTATTGCAGTAAGTATTATATCTTGTAAACCAATCAAAATGAATGGACTTTAATCTACAAAATTAACAAACAAAACGCTACTACGCTAATAAGAAATATCAGCCTAAATAGGATTTCAGAATTTTGCTACGGGAATTGTGCCGTAATCTTCTGATTGCCTTATCTTTTATTTGCCTTACCCGTTCCGGGGAAATTTCCAGCCTACGGGCTATTTCTTCAATCAAGAGTGGTGGTTGAACGCTACTTAAACCAAAATAATACTTCAATACATCGGCTTCACGGGTAGGGATAGTAGATAATGTCCTCGTAATCTCTACTTTAAGTGATTCCTTCAATAACTCGCCTTCCGGGTTTACGGCATCATAATCCTGCGTAACGTCATACATATTGCCATCATCATCTCCTCCGCCCAAAGGGGCATCCATAGATACTGTCCGGGCATAGTTTTGCATAGACAAGCGTATGTCTGATTCGGTAATCTTTGTCATTTCCGAAACCTCTTCCGGGGTAGGTTCCCTGCCATACTGTTGTTCTAAGCGCGAAGTAGCCTGCGAAATTTTATGAATGGCATTGATTTTATTTACAGGCAAACGTACCAAGCGTGAGTTTTCGGCCAATGCTTGGTGAATGGTTTGGCGAATCCACCAAACGGCATACGATATAAATTTAAATCCTTTTGAATGGTCGAATCTTTTAGCGGCTTTCAACAGCCCTAAGTTACCCTCGTTGATAAGGTCCTGCAAACTAAGCCCGCGGTTTTGATATTGTTTAGCTACCGAAACCACAAACCTGAGGTTTGCTTTGGTAAGTTTTTCGAGGGCATCATTGTCTCCTGTCTGAATTTTTTTTGCTAGTTCCACTTCCTCGTCGGGAGTAATCATATCTACCCGGCTAATGTCGTGCAGATATTTATCCAACCCGGGTGTTTCGCGGTTGGTTACTTTTTGTGATATTTTTAACTGTCTCATTTGGGTGTGTTGTTATCTACTAAGTTAAACGATTCTATACACAGAATTGTTACGTTAAGGATTGTTAAAAATTTGAATAGTTTTGGCCTAATTATTAGACGCAGTCTCCAGCCCTAAAGTTGGGTTGATACAGATATTAATATTTCAACAACTTTAACAATTCATTAGACGAATGAAACGCAAAAAACCTTTGATTTTAGTTACCAACGATGATGGAATTACTTCAGCCGGAATACAAGCCCTTGTAGATGTGGCAAAAAACTTTGGCGATGTGTGTGTTATTGCGCCTGATAAGCCTCAATCGGGAATGGGCCATGCCATTACAGTTCATTCGGGCATTATGGTAATGCGCCGGGATTTTCCGGGCACCAAAGCGGCTTTTAGCTGTACAGGCACCCCTGCCGATTGCGTGAAACTGGGCAAATATCATGTGTTGAAAGAAAAACCGGATATATGCCTTTCAGGAATCAATCACGGCGCCAATATGTCGTTAAATGTAATTTATTCCGGAACCATGTCGGCTGCGCTGGAAGGTGCATTGGAAGGTATACCATCTATGGGAATCTCTCTTTGCAATAACCATACGGGGCAAAGCCTGGAAGCATCAAAAAAAGTAGCGGAAATTATGCTTCAGACATTTCTTGATAACAAACCCGATAATAATTTATGCCTGAATGTAAATGTACCTGACATTCCTTTCAGCGAAATTAAAGGGATTAAATTTTGCAGGCAGGGCAAAGGCAACTGGAAAGAATTTTACAATGAGATCAAAGACGAAAACGGGGAAGAATTTTTATGGCTCAACGGAAAATTTGAAAATTTTGAAAAGCGAAGTACCGATACCGACCTTTGGGCGCTCGACAATAACTATGTATCGGTGGTGCCAATACATGCCGATATGACACACTATGAAGAGTTGGAGAAAGTGAAGGAGTGGGAAGTAGATTGGCAAATTTAATTGATAAAATATTTTATTAAATATGTGTAATACATTTAGCGCGCATTTGCGTGGGCCAATGAAATGTCACGATTTGCTGTTTTTTAAAATGAGGTATGTCACGGCCTATATACTATATGCTGAAAGGAATGCGGGGCTTTTGTCACAATTTCAGATACGTGCAAAACCGTGACATTTCATTTGAAAGATTTTCGCAAAAAAAACTACCATATATAAGACAGGAAGAAAATGTCTTCATACCGTCTTCATTTAGCCGATATAGTTTTGCGTCATAATCAAAAACAAAAAACTGTCATGAAACTAACAAATGTAATTGCCACCGGAACCATGCTATTAGCTTTTGCGCTTACTCCAATAGTAAGTATAGCACAAGACAAACAAGCAGACAAGAAAGACCTTCGCCAGGATAAACGCAAAGAAGTGCGTAACAAAGCTCAACGGAACGAAGCCGTAAAGAAAGGAGAGCCTAAGAAAGCCGCGAAAGACGAAAAGAAAGTTCAGGCTGACAAAAAAGAC
>DATHOL010000325.1:0-6355 GCA_035484895.1 Bacteroidia bacterium
GTTGGCATCGGTAACAGTAACTGTATACATGCCCGGCTGTATGCCTGATACTGTTTGGGTAGTGCCTGCGTTCGAAGACCAGAGGTAGGTATAAGGCAGTGTTCCTCCATACGCATTAACCGAAGCTGTTATCGAACTGTCGGTGCATGTAACTGCACCTATGCTGTCTGTCAGCAAATCGGGCTGGGTTAATATAAAAGACAGCGGCAGAGAGGAACAGCCCATTGTATCCGTAATAATAAGATACTCTTGCACCCCTCCCGGAATAACTATTGATGCACTGTTTGAATAGATATATGTTTGATCTATTGACAAAATATTATTTGATACATTCTGTGAAGAGTCATCCTGGGAAATATTATTTATCGAAACATTACTTGACGCAGTATCTGTGAGGTTATTATTTACCGAATATGTAAAATAATACGGACCCTTACCGCCTGCAAATCCAACATTTACAGTACCTGTAAGTCCGTAACATAAGGGGTTTGAATAGCTGGTAACACTATCCCTGATTTGAGCAGGTTGTGTAATGGTGGCTGTTGTGCTGCCCGATACTCCGCAATTATCCTCAATAACTACGGTATAGGTTCCGGCGGCCAGGATATTCCCGGTATTTTGCTTGCTGGATACTATTACCGAACTTGAATTAATCCAGGAATAGGTATAAGGCAAGTTACCCCCATTAGCATTAGCAGATGCTTCCCCGTTAACAGAATTATAGCAGGTTGCAGGTATTATAGTTCCTAAGCTTACACCTAAATTTTTAGGTATGGCCATAGTAACGGAATCAGTAACGGAGCATCCGTTCCTATCGGTAATTCTTAATGCATAGCTCCCGATTGTAAGATTACTTACCGAGGAGGTGGTAGTTGCATGCGCATCCGACCAGAGGTATTGATAGGTCGGTGTTCCACCCGATGGGCTTGACATGGCATGTCCGCCAAACGGGCTACAAGTAGTTGGACTGGCTGTAACAGTTATATTTCCTGAAATTGCCGTCGGTTGCGTAATGGTTATAGCAACCATTGGACCGGAACAGCCATTCTGGTCGGTAACGGTAACAGAATAAACTCCTGCGCTTAAGCCTGTTGCGGTAGCCAATGAACTTACATTAGGGCTCCAGCTGTAAGCATACGGGGCCACACCGTACTTTACGCCCACGGTAGCGGTTCCTGTGCTTGAACCATTGCATAGTACGTTTGTTTTAAGTGCCATCACCGAACTATCACGAATAGCGGCAGGCTGTGTTATGGTAAATGTAACCGTAGTTCCGTTGCAACTATGCGCATCTTTTACGGTTACCGTGTAACTGCCCGCCACAAGGTTGGTGGCCGTAGCGGTAGTGCTTAGCCCGCGAGTCCATGTAAACGTGTAGGGTGTTGTTCCGCCCGAGATATTTATAGTCGCACTGCCGAATCCCCCGTTGCAGGTAGGATTGGTGTGGCTGGCTAAATTATCGGTAAGTACAGTTGGTTGTGTAATAGTGGCAGTTATGGTATTACCACAGCCGTTTTTGTCGGTTACCCTGACGGAATAACTTCCCGCCGACAGGCCGGATGCTGTTGCCAGCGTACTTCCGTTAGACCATAAATAAGCGTATGGCATTATGCCTCCCTTTGCACCTACTTTAGCGCTGCCTCCGTTTCCTCCGCTGCACCCAACGCCTGAATTGGTTGCAATACTGTCGCGCAAAACCGTTGGCTGTGTAATAGTTACCACGGCTGTTGTGCCTGAGCTGCCTAATGCATCTCTAACAGAAATGGAATATGTACCCGCGCTTAATCCTGTTGCGGTAGCAGTGGAACTTACATTCGGAGTCCATGAATATGTGTAGGGAGATGTTCCATTTTTCGCGCCCACTGTCGCTTTTCCGGTCGCACCTCCGTTACAAGATACGTTTACAGTTAATGATTTTACAACACTATCCCTCAGTGTAACAGCGGGAAATGCATTATATGATTTAGTTGATAGCTTATTGGCCTCTGAAATTAAAGGACTTACGGTCAGCGATAGAAATAAAATACTGGTAAACAGCATATTATTTCTTTTTGAGTAAAACTGTGCTTCCATTACAATTTTTATTTAAAAGTTAATATACTTCCTCTAACGGGGCACTTTTATGAAAGTTACGGAATTTCCATTTTTTTAACAGAAAAATAATATTTAAATTAATCATATAATTTGATGCTTATTATCAGGTATTTATACAAATATTTACAAACAAAAAAAGGAGAACATTTCTGTTCTCCTTTTTGAGCTTGCCCCAAACCCCCAAAGGGGCCTTGAATAATTGCCAGTTTCCTTTTTTCAGTACATGCCTTTACCCTCTCCTCTTAGGAGAGGGCAGGGTGAGGTCTTTAATTTGTTTTAATCACCTTTTTCTGGCTCACCAAATTGCCGGTATTATCTAATACACGTATTAAATAAATTCCACTCGCTTTGTCAGAGATATTGATAGTGGATTGTGTTTGGTGGATTGTGGATTGAGCATACACTTTTTGTCCTAATACGTTGTAAATTTCCACTGACCACAAATCACCAGCCACTGACCACTGTATGGCAAACTTTCCGTTGTTCGGGTTTGGATATAAACTGATGTTGTCGATAGTTGGACAGCAGGTAGCCGGTGCAGGTGATTCCACATCTTCTTTTAATGCTCCGGGACAAGCTACCGTAACGCTATTTGTTGCAATGCAACTATGGGCATCGCTCAGCTTTACTGTGTATGCTCCATCGGCTACCGTTACACTGCTCGTTGTTTTGCCGTTCGACCAGGTATATTTATATGCAGGTGTTCCCCCGCTTCCTGTAATGGTTAATATTCCCTGCCTGTTTCCTATGCAATTTGCAGATATGTTTGAACCAAGAACAGATGGCTGTGTTACAACTATTCCGGTAACGGTATTTGTACAACCTTTTGTATCGGTTACCACTACAGAATAAGTTCCGGCCGTAAGGTTTGCAGCAGTTACAAGTGTACTGCCATTGCTCCAAGTATACCTGTATGGATAATTCCCGCCCTTTGCACCTAATGCGATACTGCCACCGTTTCCGCCGGAGCATCCTACATTGGTAATGGTTTTGACACTATCGCGCATTGCATTAGGCTGCGATATATTTGCTGTTGATGTATGCGACACTCCGCAATTATCTGTAACAGTTACCGTATAATTGCCTGCGCTCAATATACTGGGAGATTGTATGGTGGAAACCGTTGATGTTCCATTACTCCAGGCGTAGGTATAAGGTATACCGCCACCAACCGCATTTACTGTGGCTTTACCATTGTTGGCTCCATTGCAGGTTATGTTACTCACCGTTCCTGCACTTGCATAAAGAAAAACTGCCGGTTGTGCAATAGTTATAGAAGCTGTTGCGCTGCAACTGTTCGCATCGCTTACCGTTACCGTATAACTACCAAGAGTTAAACTGCTTATACTAGCTGTGGTGGTAGTGTTTGCATCACTCCACAAATAACTAAATGGGCTTGTGCCCCCTGTGGGGCTGGCAATTGCGCTACCGTTGCTGCCTCCGTTGCATGTTATATTTACAGTGCTTACATTCGGGTTAATGGCATTGGGTTGGGTAATTGCAACACTTACAGTTTTTGTACAGCCATTACTATCCGTTACACTCAACGTGTATGTGCCACCCGATAGATTATTGACAACAGTTGTAGTTGCGCCGGTACTCCACAAATAGGTGTAAGGAGCATATCCGCCGATTACGGTAGAATTTGCACTGCCCGTATTTCCTCCATTGCAACTACTGGCAGATGTTTGATTTGCAGAAACACTTAAAAGGTTTGCAGGCTGGGTAATAATTACTGAATCTACTAAACTACAGCCACGAGAGTCATTAATATACACGGTATATGTTCCGGCTGAAAGGCCTGTTGCTGTTGCGCCAAAAGCATTTGCATTTAACCATTGATAGCTGTAGGGAGGGGTGCCTCCTGTCTCACCAAAAGTTACACTGGCGCTGGAGTCTCCATAACAATATACCTGTTGAATTGATACTATGCTATCACGCAAAATTGTGGGCTGCGTTAGTGTTACCGATGCAGTTGCGGAGCAACCAACCGCATCTGTAACTGTAACAGTATATGAACTTACCACAGCATAAAAGTATACATCACTTGTAGATACAATATTATTTCCGGTATCTTTCCAACTGTACAAATAGTTATAATGGGAGTAAAAGCTACCATTGAAAATAGCCAGCGTACCACCCGTGGTGATAGCTTCAATAAATGTGTTTTCTCCATAGCAAGATATAGGGCTTTCAATAACTGCATTTGGCGACAAAAGCACAGGTTGCGTAAGAGTTACTGTAGCTGTACCGCTACATATTCCTATACTATCGGTTACAGTTACAGTATAAGTATGTCCCACTTTTAACGCAAATGCCGTATCGGTAGTTTGAGCACCTGCATCCGACCATAAATAAGTATATGCACCTTTGCCGCCAATAGCATAGGCAACAACATTCACAGTAGTATCATTACTGCAGCCAAGCGTATATTGCCTGGTATTTACATTTATTGAGCATGCTCCGGTATCACTCTTAAAAATAACGCCGGCATTGTTCTGCCCTCCGCTACTCGTTATACCGTAATAAGTACTACCCGCAAAAAGGAGAGAACCCACCGGATCAGTGCCACTTTCAGAGTTAATAAAATTAGTAAAAGGCGCTCGCACCTTAAACCCGCTTCCGTCTGTATCTACAGAGAAAATAGTGCCACCACCTGATCCACCTCCGAATGCTACTCCCCATAACTGCCTGTTGGGAGAAAATACCAAGCCACCTTTTGGCAGGCCTCCACTAGCTCCAAAATTTAAATTGGCCAGGACTTGAAATGCGCTACCATCGGTATCTACAGAAAAAACGGTGCCGGCACTATTAACCCCTCCCCCGCCTGTGGTACCATAAAGTACTCCATTTGAAAGAAGCAAAGGCCCATACCAAGGCCGCTGACCGGTACTAAACCCATTAAAATTAACAAGGGTTGTAAATCCGGCACCGTTGGTATCTATAGAAAAAACAGTACCGTCTCCATAGAGGCCTCCATCACTTGTTGTACCATATATTTTATTGCCCAGGATAGTTACCGTACAATGAGGGTTTGCACCTATTGAATTAGAAAAATCATACATATCCTTAAAGTTGTTTCCATTGATATCTATACAAAACAGAAGCCCGGCACCGTGTGCCCCACCGGACTGTGCAGTCCCATAAAATTTACCGGATGCATACGTTATAGTTCCGGCCGGGTTGGCACCGGTTGAAGTGCCGTTAAAGTTAAAAAGCTGATTATATCCACCACCGTTTGTATCTATTGAAAAAATATTCCCGCTGTTTACGAAACTATGGCCATTCTCACACATACCGTACAGTTTATTACCCAACATAATTATACCATTTGGGACATAAGCAGTTTGAAAGTAAGTAAAATCAAAAAGATCGGTATAACCGGTTCCGTCGGTATTAATGGAAAAAACATTTCCGAGTCCGCTAGTTCCCCCGGATTGTGTTGTTCCATATAATTTATTACCTGACCGTATTAACGAAGCATTTGGCTGGGCTCCATTTGCACCGTTAAAGCTAAGAATGGTATCGAATTGAGCATTGCATAAATTTACGAATGAGAAACAAATCAGAAATAAAGAAAGTAGTTTTTTCATAGCTCACCCGTTATTATAACAAATTAGATTTAGTACACTGATATTTTTGGGAATAGTTGCCCAATTTAACCCAATATTTTGAGAAAGTGGTGATAAATAGCATCTACTAAGTTTTATTATAAAATAAATATTTGCAAATCAATAAATTACAGAAACAACATTTATTCGTTCTTTTTATACACCCGATTTTTACTTAGGCAAGAAATTATTACCCTTACTATTACAGTTACTAAATACAAAAAAGGAGAACATTTCTGTTCTCCTTTTTTTCTGTGTCGTGCCTTTGCCCTCTCCTTTTAGGAGAGGGCAGGGTGAGGTCTCTAATTCGTCTTCACCACCTTCTTCTGGCTTACCAATGTGCCGTCTTTATCTAATATGCGTATTAAATACATTCCGTTTGGTTGGCTTGATATGTTAACTATGAATTGTGGATTGTGGATTGTGGATTGAGAATATACTTTTTGGCCTAATACATTGTAAATTTCCACTGACCACATATCACTAACTACTGACGACTGAATAGTGAACTGTCCATTGTTCGGGTTAGGATACAGGCTGATGTTGTCAATAGTTGGACAGCAGGTGTTTGGTGCAGGTGATTCCACCTCCTCTTTCAATGCATTCGGACAGGCCATTGTAACACTGCTCGTCGCACTGCATCCATTGGC
>DATHOL010000326.1:0-3921 GCA_035484895.1 Bacteroidia bacterium
TTACCGTCTTTAATAACCGGTTCGAAAGGTGGGGATGTCCATAAATTAAGCGGATCAGGTGGTTGAACATCATAATGTCCGTATGCCAAAATGGTGGGCAGTTTTTTATCTACTATTTTTTCGCCATACACAATTGGATGAAGCTTTGTCGGGTGTATTTCCACCTTGTCGGCTCCGGCTGCCAGCAATGATTTTTTTACAAAATCGGCGGCACGTTCCATATCTTTCTTGAATTTTGAATCGGCGCTAACCGAAGGAATCCTGAGGAAATCCAATAATTCATTTATGAAGCGGTCCTTGTTTTTGCTGATATATGCATCAATTTCTTTCATGGCTGTCGTATTTATTTGTCTGCAAATATGCAATTAATTTAGTAAACAGTAATCAGTGGATAGTGGATAGTGGTTGGTGTTTATTTGAGAATATTCTAACTAACCTCTAATCACCATCCACTTTTTAAAAGGTAACCTGCCGGTTTTAAATTCGTATTATCTTTTCTATTGGCTGATTACTGACCACTAACCACTGATTACTTTTTTATAGATTTGCAACCCGAAAAAAACCACTGATGAAAAAAGCTTTACTTCCTTTATTATTATTTGCTTTTAATTTTTACGCCAACATTCAAGCCCAGGATGATGTAAATTTCCTGGCCGGTGAAAGAGCATATAAAACAGGCAATTATAAACTGGCGCTGGATTATTATTCCCGTTACACCAAAACATACGAAGCCAAGCTTCCGGAATATTTAAGCAAAGTACATTCGTATGATACCAGTACAGGATATGAAAAATCAACCTTGTTTCCGGGGTTTGCAGTTAATCATGAATGGGCGGTGGGGTATTATAAACAGGGCATGGCAAATTTGAGCAGCAACGATTTTGTACAGGCGGGTAAAGATTTTGAGGTAGCCATTGAAATTGATTCAAAATATGCAGAACCTTATCTTCAAAAAGGTTTATTAAGCAAAGGAAAAGGTAAAAATGAGGCGTGTATTTATATAAGTAAAGCGCGGATGTTAAGTGATACTATGAAAGCCGCTAAAGCAGCTTATCGTGATAACTTCTGCTGGATGTGCGGTATTGAATATTTTACAAAGGGAAAAACAGAAGTGGATTTAAGGGAGTTTGCCGAAGGCCTGCAAAACCTGAACACCGCAATTTTGTTTTGCCACGATTCCGGAAACTATTACGCTTACCGTGGAATAGCTTATGAAGGACTCGGGAAGCTGGATTCCGCTATTGCCGATTATTCTCTTTCCATAAAAATGGATTCTAACAAGTATATGGGCTATTACCGCAGGGCATTAACATACGAGCAAGCCCAGAAGTACAAGGAAGCATTTGCCGATCTTACTAAAGTCTTATTGCTAAACCCAAAATTTGGTGATGCATATATGCACCAGGCAGCCGATTGCGAGAATATTGGCATGCCGGAAGCTGCCTTATACGATTACCAGCAATTATTAAAATACAAACCCAGCGAAGGCATTGCATGGTATAAAATTGGCTTGCACAGAAAGCAAAATGGCCAGGATGCCTGCGACTATTTCCAGAAAGCGGCCGATTTAGGTAATGAAGATGCCCAATCGTATGTAGACGAGTGCCAGAAAGCGGCAGCTAAAAAAGCATTGAAGTAAGTGACTTCTCCTCTCCTTGTAGGAGAGGGCTGGGTGAGGTCTTATCGGAACCATATTTTTAAAACCAGACCTCATCCTTGGTCCTTCTCCTCCAAGGAGAGGGTAGGGAGGCACGCGGACTCAGTGCCTTTGCCCTCTCCTTATAGGAGAGGGATGGGTGAGGTCTTACCCGTTCAAATGTTTTTTAATCTGATTCAGTTTAACCAACGCCTCAATCGGGCTCAGGTTATCAATATCTATATTCTGAATATCCTCTTTTATTTGTTCCAGCACCGGGTCATTTAATTGGAAGAAGCTTAATTGAAGGTTATTATCTTTTTCGGCGGGTTTAATTGCTTTAGCATTCAGCGCGGGGCTATGCGAGTTTTCCAATTGGCCTAATACCTCATTGGCACGCTGAACCACTTTTACGGGCATTCCCGCCATGCGGGCAACATGTATACCAAAACTGTGTTCACTGCCTCCCGGGCTAAGCTTGCGCAGAAAAATGACTTTGTTTTTTACCTCTTTTACCGATACATTAAAATTCTTTATTCGCTTATACTGACTTTCCATTTCATTCAACTCGTGGTAGTGCGTGGCAAATAAAGTTTTAGCTTTTGCCTCCGGATGTTCATGAATAAATTCCGCTATGGCCCATGCAATGGAGATACCGTCATAAGTGCTGGTACCGCGGCCTATCTCATCTAATAGGATTAAACTTCGCTCGGAAATATTATTAAGGATGCTGGCGGTTTCATTCATCTCCACCATAAATGTTGATTCGCCGGAAGAAATATTATCGGATGCTCCCACCCGTGTAAAGACTTTGTCTACTATTCCAATTTCGGCATTTTGAGCGGGCACAAAACTCCCCATCTGCGCCATAATAACTATCAATGCTACCTGTCTCAGCAATGCTGATTTACCCGACATGTTGGGCCCTGTAACAACAATTATCTGTTGGGTTTCGTCATCCAGAAAAATATCATTGGCAACATAAGACTCTCCAACCGGTAATTGTTGTTCAATTACAGGATGCCTTCCGTTTTTTATATCAATTTTTTTACCTTCGTTAATATGCGGACGGACATAATTATGCTCCCTTGCAATTTTTGCAAAAGATAAAAGGCAATCCAAGCGGGCACAAAGTGCGGCATTCAACTGGATTGGCGCAACATAATCTGCTAATGATAGAACTAAGTTATTGAAAAGTGTTTCTTCCAACACCAATATCTTTTCTTCAGCTCCTAATATTTTTTCTTCGTATTGTTTTAACTCCTCCGTCACGTATCGCTCGCAATTGGAAAGGGTTTGCTTGCGGATCCATTCTTGAGGTACTTTCTCTTTGTGCGTATTAGTTACTTCTAAAAAATAACCAAACACATTATTAAAGCCTACTTTTAGGGATGGAATTCCGGTACGTTCAATTTCCCGCTGCTGGATTTGTACCAGATAATCTTTGCCAGAAAAAGCAATTTTTCGTAATTCATCCAGTTCTTCATTAACTCCGCTGCTTATTACATTTCCTTTGTTGACAAGTGCCGGAGGCTCGGCTACTATTTCTTTGGCTATGCGTTCCGAAATGGTTTTGCAGGGATTAAATTGTTCCGATATTTTCATGAAATGCGGCTCATTAGTTGCTGCACTTTCCTTTTGCAAAACCTCAATTGCATGCAAGGCATTTTTCAATTGCACCACTTCACGTGGTGATATTTTACTCACAGCAACCCTCGAAATAATGCGCTCCAAATCGCCGATAGACTTTAGTTGCTGAGCAACCTTTTCCATAAAATTATCATGGTTCAGGAAAAAATCGACCATGCCCAAACGCTCATCCACCAGCACTTTATCTTTTAAGGGAAATGTTATCCATCTCCTCATAAGCCTTGCCCCCATGGGCGAGCAGGTCTTGTCCATTACTTCCAACAATGATTTACCTTTTTCATGAATGGTCTGCACTAGTTCCAAATTACGGATTGTAAATTCGTCAAGCCAGACGAAATGGTCACGCTCAATGCGTGCTATTTTATTGATATGTGCTACCTTGTCATGCTGCGTATCTGCCAGGTATTTCAACACCGCTCCTGCAGCAATCACGGCCTCCTTCATTCCTTCTATGCCAAAGCCTTTCAGCGAGAGGGTATCAAAGCGCTTCAATAATAATTCAGTTGCGTAATCTTCGGTAAAAATCCATCCGTCAAGGGCATAACTGTAATACTTATCGCCCCAAATTTCTTAATATTCTTTTTTGTGATCCTTGGGATAAAGTACTTCTGTCGGTTGAAAACTTTGCAACAGTT
>DATHOL010000327.1:0-4076 GCA_035484895.1 Bacteroidia bacterium
GGGCAAACGCATCTACCACGCGGGGTATTTTGCTCAGGCCCACTACCCTTCCATCGGGAATATACGCCACGTGTGCTTTACCAAAAAACGGCAGTATATGGTGTTCGCATAAAGAATACAATTCTATATCCTTTACGATAACCATCTGGTCATACTTTTCCTTGAAAATAGCCTTGCGAAGCATGGCTTCGGGGTTCAGTTTATAGCCCTGTGTAAGAAACTGCATAGAGCCTGCCGCACGAATAGGGGTTTTCAATAAACCCTCGCGTTCGGCATCCTCGCCTATTTCTTCTAAAATATTTTTAAAATCTTTTGCTATATTTTTAGCATGGTGGACGTCGTAAATGGCATCCAGTGGCACTTGATCCTCTCCGTGGAGTTCGTCATAGCCTTTTTCAATGTGATTTTTTCTACCCAAAATAAATTTGTTTATTTTTCACCAAAATACTCCACATAATTATTTTCCGTCTCCTGCAATTTTATAGAATGCAGTTGGCAGCCCATATCAGCGACTGCTTTTTCCAAAATATTCCAAAATGCTATTGTTACATTTTCTGTGCTCGGAAGAATGTCTTTCAAGAAAGGAACATCCAGGTTAAAATTTTTATGATCTACCTTTTCAACAATCTCTTTTTTAATCAGCTGGCTCAGTTTTTTAAGGTCTATAACAAAGCCTGTTTCCTTACTTACTTCGCCTTTAACGGTTACAAATAAAATATAGTTATGCCCGTGCCAGTTTGGATTGGCGCAGCCTCCAAACACTTCCTGATTCTTGGCTTCGCTCCATTCCGGATTATAAACTTTATGTGCGGCGTTAAAGGTTTCGCGCCTTGTTACATACATCATTTCAATTACAAATTTAATTAATTATGCCTTTCCACTTCATCTGCATAAGCCACTTCCAGCTTCAACGGGTTTTTCACAAACTCATCCAGCAGGGCATATTCCAGCAGGTCTTTCATTTTATCTACATACGTAAACTTAAGCCCGACAAGGTATTTTGGATCAATATCCTCGATGTCTCTTTTATTATCTTTCGGCAACATTATTTCTTTTATACCTGCTCTTTTAGCAGCTAATATCTTTTCTTTAATTCCGCCTACAGGAAGCACGTTACCACGCAAGGTTATTTCGCCGGTCATGGCCAAATCTTTACGCACTTTACGTTGTGTAAATGCTGATGCCAAAGCCGTCAGCATAGATACACCAGCCGATGGGCCATCCTTTGGCGTAGCCCCTTCCGGAACGTGAATATGTATGTTCCATTTTTCAAATGCTTTCCAGGAAATGAATAGATCTTCTGCACGTGATTTGAGGTATTCCAACGCTATGGTAGCCGATTCTTTCATCACATCGCCAAGGTTCCCGGTAAGGGTCAAGCCACCTTTTCCACGACTCAAACTCACTTCTATAAATAAAATATCGCCACCAGATGGAGTCCATGCAAGGCCGGTTACAACACCTGCTACATCATTACCCTGATAGCGGTCCTTAGGATGTGAAGGGGAAAGTATTTTATCCAGTTGTTCCACTTTTATTTCCGATTCATATTTTTCATTCATAGCAATCGATTTTGCTACTGAACGGATTACCTGTGCAATCTTCTTTTCCAAATTACGCACTCCTGATTCGCGGGTATAATTATCCGCAATTGCTTCTATCAGTTCATCAGATAATTTTATCTGGTTCTTCTTAACGCCATGTTCTTTCAATTGCTTAGGAATTAAGTGCTGCTTGGCAATTTGCGTTTTTTCTTCCACTGTGTATCCGCTGATGTCAATCACCTCCATTCTATCGAGCAGTGCAGGATTGATGGCATCCAGATTATTGGCAGTAGCTATAAATAATACTTTCGAAAGGTCGTATTCTACTTCAATAAAGTTATCGTGAAACTCCTTGTTTTGTTCAGGATCCAGCACTTCTAGCAAAGCAGATGCAGGGTCTCCGTGAAAATCTCTTCCTATCTTATCTATCTCATCCAACACAAAAACAGGGTTCGATGATTTTGCTTTTTTCAAACTTTGTATGATACGCCCCGGCATTGCGCCGATATAGGTTTTGCGGTGCCCGCGGATTTCCGCTTCATCGTGCATACCGCCTAAAGAAACACGCACATATTTTCTACCCAACGCAGCTGCCATTGATTTACCCAATGAAGTTTTACCAACTCCCGGAGGGCCAGCCAAACAAAGGATTGGCGCTTTCATATTGCCTTTTAATTGCAATACTGCAAGGTAAGATATGATACGTTCCTTTACTTTTTCAAGTCCATAATGGTCGCTGTTTAATATTTTTTCAGCTTCTTTCAGGTCGAATTTATCTTTGGTGTATTCGTTCCATGGAAGCTCCAGTAAAAGCTCCAGGTAGTTGCTCAATACTGAATATTCCGCAGCATTGGGGTTCATACGCTCCAGTTTCTGAATTTCCTTTTCAAAAACTTCTTTTACGTTTTTGCCCCATTTTTTTGATTTCGCTTTCCTTTTGTATTCCTTAATCAGCTGCCCGTAAGTATCTCCCCCCAGTTCTTCCTGGATGGTTTTCATCTGCTGATGCAGAAAATATTCCCGTTGCTGTTTGTCCAAATCTTCTTTAACCCTCGATTGAATCTGATTCTTGAGTTGCAACACCTGCATCTCCTTATTCAAGGTAATGAGCAACAAAGCGGCACGTTTTTTCAGGTCGGGCATTTCCAGAATCTTCTGCTTGTCCGCCACCATAGCGCTCATGTTCGATGAGATAAAATTGATAAGGAAATTGCTGCTCTCAATATTTTTCAGCGCAATGGCAGTCTCCGATGGAATGTTGGGCGAAAGTTTGATAATCTGGAATGCCACATCTTTCAATGATGAAACAAATGCTTCAAATTCTTCGTCTCCTTTTTCAGGAACAATCTCTTCAAAAGCAGTCACTTTAGCTTTCAGGTAAGGCTCCTTTTGCGTGAGTTCGGTAATTTCAAACCTTCTTTTGCCTTGTATAATAGCAGTGGTGCTGCCATCGGGCATTTTAATGGTCTTTAATAAATAGGCAATCGTGCCAATGTTATGTATATCTTCAAACGAAGGATCTTCAATGGAATCGCTCTTTTGAGCAATAACTCCAATGGTTTTATTACCTGAATAAGCGTCCTTAATAAGCTTGATAGATTTATCACGACCCACGGTAATAGGTATAACTACGCCCGGAAACAGCACGGTATTCTTTAAAGGTAAAATCGGTATCTCTGCCGGTATTTCCTCTTCGTTCAGCTTCTTCTCCTCCTCATTGGTAAGAATTGGAATAAACTCATGGTCATCGTCATTGAGGTTATCTAAATTCAATATATGTAATAAGGTGTCTTTTTTCTCTGGTGAATCTTTCATACGGGCAAAATTAAGCCAAATAATTGGCAATAGTATGAAAATCCCTTCAATTTGTGTGCCAAAGGGGGCTAATGACAAATCTGGACGTCCCTATTTTTAATTGTAGGGGTTCAAAATTTTGAACCCTTGAATCAATTTATGGGCTAATTGTAATAATTGGGTTCAAAATTTTGAACCCTGGAATCAATTTAAGGATAATAGGGTATTCAAGGAATAGTAGGGGTTCAAAATTTTGAACCCCTACTAGGAAATGCCTGTCTTGTGTTATATTTGACGCCTCAACTCCCCAACAATATGAAGATAGCGCTTATAGGATATGGAAAAATGGGCCGTGCCATTGAACGGATTGCACTTGCCAAAGGATATGATGTACCAATGGTTTTTGATGAAACAAACCTGAAAGATTTTACAGTAGAAAACCTGAAAACGGTGGATGTGGCTATTGAATTTACCACCCCGCAATCGGCTGTAGATAATATATTTAAATGCTTTGATGCAGGTGTACCGATAGTTTGCGGCACGACAGGCTGGCTTGATAAAATGGACGAAGTAAAAAAAGTATGTATTGAAAAGAACGGCGCATTCTTTTATGCCTCTAATTATAGTATAGGCGTTAATTTATTTTTCAGGTTGAATGTTTACCTGGCAAGGCTTATGAAAAACCATCCTGAATATTTTGCCTCGATGGAAGAAATACACCACACCCATAAAAAAGAC
>DATHOL010000328.1:0-11166 GCA_035484895.1 Bacteroidia bacterium
AGACCATTGCTGTAGATTGGCTTCAGGGCAAATTTGAAAATATGAAGTTTGTCCGGCTACTACATCATGCCCTGACAATAAATTCAATTGAGAATAACC
Source organism: Bacteroidia bacterium (assembly GCA_035484895.1). Classification (GTDB taxonomy): domain Bacteria; phylum Bacteroidota; class Bacteroidia; order JABEUT01; family JABEUT01; genus JABEUT01. Next base: position 100 of record DATHOL010000328.1, read on the forward strand.
TCCTGATTGTACATAATAGGCGTACCCGTCACCATTTCCCGATTCTTCACTTGAGTCCAAAGTATTACATTCGTTCTGGAAAGCTGCGCCACCCCAAAAGATTTGGTCATCCGTAGCACCGCAATTTGAAAAAGATGCGGGACAGATTGTCGTATATTTGAAATCGGCAGTTAAATGAATAGTATCCTGCCCGGTAGAATCAGACAAATCATCGAGTTTGCCATCTCCATTCAAATCCGCTACGGAGTTAGGCCCAAATGGTAGAGGGTTACCACAAGTCCAGTTCCATTTGGTAAAATCTATCTTCCATTTCGTATATCCAATATCAGGAACAGAGGTAACGAATCCAGTAGGCCACGCATAGTGATAACCATTAATTTTTAAGGTGGAGGTATCCATTGAGCCAATCTCATTGGATGTATAAAATGCAAGTCTTAGCTTCTCGGCACGGGCATTTCCTTTTGCCCCGCCAGCAATATCATGACCTTTATTGATAAAAGTCAATCCAAGATTAATCGCATTAATCCCTCCGTTACAATAGTTAGCCCTTATTGAATCTATGTATGAAGGTTGCGTTAAAGAAGCATTGACCATCGGAAACCCTGCAAAAACGATTAAGGAGGTGGTTACACCAACACCGGGGAAGCAGGTTGCGCTTCCAGTCCCGTTGGAACAAAATAATTCAAATGTATCAGGGGTAGAAGAATTGCACCCAACTACCGAATAGACGATATGTAAATACATGCTATCTACCGGAAAATAATGTACTCCAAATAACGAATCATATACGCTGGAATCCGCAGAAATTAGTGTATAAGTACCAGCCACAAAGTTGGGGCTTTTATAAAAATCACAATAATTACGGTTTAAATCTGTGGTGGTATCTTGAGTTGTAGAAAAGAAATAACCAAGCATTTGAAGGGAGGGGTCAATGGGACAAACCGTATTTACAAACTGATTAATCTGTTGTGTACCGCCATTTTTAATCTGAAAAACAAAATCTACGGCATCACCTGTGTTTTGGATTAAATTATGGCTGCTACCGGGGTAAACACTTTTTGGAGCTAAAATTGGAGCAAGTACGGTAAGACCTGTTCCCGTTGAATCTGTGCATAAGGAGGGTTCAATCGTAATGGAAGTTTCACCGGAATGGGCTGCTGGTAAACAACAAGCGGTTCTTAATGAAAAGTAAAGTATAATTGTGTCGTTTAAGTTCCAATTTGATGTGCCATTAACAATAAACAAAGGTACGCTAAGGCTTGCGAATGAATGGGCTTGCAAAGTATCACCATTGGAGGAATAATATGTGAATCCGGTACTATCAAGAGTTATTTCAATAGGAAGATTAATAGCAAATTTTACAGGGCAAGGTAAGCTACTTCCTTTATTTATTATGGTGTATTTTACATTATACTCATTACATGTTATAACCTGCGTTATATTGGTATGGCTCATATCTGAAATATCCTCAGCAATTGAAAAATTGCATTGAGCTTTTCCAATTTGTATGTTTAATGCCAACACAAGGGCAGTCAGGGGGAGCAGTAATTTTTTAATCATACCAATAGTTTAAATGTAGTTTTTGCTGTTGCTTCTTAATTATTTCTTCCTTTAATTTCTCTAACGATTTGAGGCTGCAAGAATAGAAAACATAATTTGTATTTGCAAGAGAATTTTAGGTTTATTTAGTAAGTATTTGTGTACTGTATGAAAATCAGTTAGAATAAATTTTGTGAGTAATAGCATTGGCTCTAAAAAATTAAAATATTTAGTTATTAACTAATAATTATAACGTCATGCATTAATTAGTATCATCCTCCACTCCCATAGTTTTACATTTTAGGAAATAATTATGAAAACTTTAGGGGATAAAATACGGTACTATCGAAATCTAAATGGCTGGAGTCAGGAAGACATGGCAGTGATGCTTGAAATTGCCGGAGTTTCGTTATCAAATATCGAGCGAAATGTTACCGATATTAATTACTCAAGACTTAAGCAAATAGCTGACTTATATAAGATTACAGTATCTGAACTAACCGACTTAACCAATAAATCCGCCAAGCTAATTGAACTGGAAAAGATAGTACAAAAACAAGAGAAGGAAATAATACAACTGCAAAGAAAATTACTAAAAGCAAAGGAGAAACAGCCTGTGAAAAAAGTCAAAAAAAGAAAGGGCAGAATAAAATAATTGTTCATTCGTATTTGAATTTGTCAGATATTGCATCGCTTCCTTTAACGAGAGGGGATGGGCTAGAAGAAATTTAATTTCAACTTCCCGTCCCTTTTTTTTATCAAAACAGTTTTTTGTAATATTGACTAACTAAATTGAAAATAAACTGCAATATCTTAGTCTTGACGGGACGATACAGGCATTTGAAAAATAGCCGAAATAAGTAAACCCTTCTTCAATATACGCATCTACCTAATTTATAGGCTCTTACTTTAATTTTTATTAATTGGCTATTTCAGTGTATATCATAGTTTTATACCAATACTTTAATTATCATTGCTAACAGTCAAAGTAAGCATAACCTCTGATTGAGTACTAATTAAACCAAGCTCATCATATCCTTTCCGATATATATGTAATAACAGTTAACCCCATTAAATCTGTGATGAATTCCCAAGACAGTAAAGTAGTCCAGTTAAGAGCCTATTCTATTAAGGAATTGGCGTTGATTTATGAAATAGACCGGAGAACATTTATGAAATGGCTCAAACCCCATGAGCAAATTGTAGGAAAGCAAAATGGGCATTATTACAACATTCCACAGGTAAAGCTAATTTTTGAAAGGCTTTCAATACCCAAACAAGGAGTTTTAGAGTTTTAGGAAGTGACATAATATGACATAAAGTGACATAATGTAGCATAAAGTGACATAATGTGACATAATGTAGCATAAGTGCCGGAGTACCATTTCCCATAGGCACATCTTTGTCGCCCAATCAAATAAAACAATGATTATGACAAAGAAAAATGGTATAAACGTGCAGGTCAATTCACCTTCCTTAAAGCTCATCATAGAAGTAAGCTGGGATTTCGCCCATCATCACTTATGGAAAGATTCACCATTTGATAAAGGGATAGTCAGCATTTCAAAATTATACATCGGTAAATATTATGGAGGGATACCGTCTTTAGATTTTAAAGACCTTGCCAATGCACGATTAAAAATATTTTGCGACCGGATTATGTTGGCAAAAAAAAATGTGCATCGTTTCCCCTATTCTCCTTTCCCGAACCCTGCGTTGTGGTTTGATATAAATAACCCTTTTGGGTATAGGCTTACAAAAAAATGGTATGAACATGGAAGAGTAATAGATGGGAAACCCATTCTAAAATATATTCCACCTTCTACCGGGGTAATTCCGATTATGACCGATGAAGAAAATTTTTATTCTCATACCGCCTGAATTATGAAGAACATTAAACAAGAGGAACCAAAATCTATTCCGATAAAACCGTATAAACTTAAAGACCTCAGTAAACTATACAATGTTCACAGGGACACCCTACTAAACTGGCTAAAACCATTTCAAGCAGAAATTGGGGAACGTATAGGCTATTATTATACCATTCCACAAGTTGAGATAATATTCAAGAATCTTGACCTGCCAAGTATTTATAAGAAGCAAGATAAACCAGAGAGTAAAGCGATAATAAAAGAACCGGAAAAAATTGAAAAGGAAAGAACTCCAAAGTTCAATCCGCTTCTCTTTACTTTATGTCTTATTTTTTAGATTCAACCTATCAAACAAGGCAATCTAAAGGGGATTTGTAATAGGAAAGTCCCCATTTTTTCCTGATTTACCATAGCAAAAGCTACTAACAATTGACAAAACCTACCAAGAACAGGCAAATGCTCTGGTTTTATAGCAAATGTGCCGGAGTGCCTAAATAATATGGGTTTTATTTGCATCCTGAATTATAAAAATACACAGCAAAAAAGCATGAGCAAAAACATTTTAAAGCAAGTAAATAATTTCAAAATCGAGTTTATGGAAACGGTGCTGAAAAGCCGCAAAACGTATGGTTAGATAATGCTAAAAATATTTTCAGGCAAAATCAACGCTTAAAGAACACAAAATTATAACAGATGAAAAAGAACTTAAAAACAACACATGGACGCTAAATTTGGAATGGATGCCGGAAAGAGTTCAAACCTCTTTCTTACCGGAGCAATACTCTTGGCAAATCTTGATTTTGCAAGTATTGAGGAATATGCTATAAAAGCAGCTATCGGTGGAATTATTTGGATGGGGTTTAAACTGATTGGGGATTACATCGCCGGAAAAATCAAAGCCAAACTTTAATGGGAACCGGCACAAAAGTAATGGCAGGTGTTGGTATTGCAGGTGCAACGGCGGTAGGAATACGGGGTTTGCAATTACACAGTATGGGTAAGAAGCTGCAAATAACCCACCGTGCGAGGATAGACAAAATCAGTTTGACTGGCATGTCGCTCAGTTTTGATGTGGTCATACAAAATCCCACTTCCAATGGAATCACCATTAAATACCCATTGCTGAAAGTTATGCTGGGGAAAAAACAACTGGCGGCCTCCGATGTTCAGGATAAAGATATAGTCATCAAACCCAATGGTACAACAGAAATAAACAAAATCACTTTCACCCTGACAACGGTTAAGGAATTAAGCATACTTGCTTCCCTGATTATGCCACTGCTCACGGGGCAGCCGATACAAGTGAAAGCAGTTACAGAAACAGGAGTTAAGTTTTTATTCTGGCATATCCCATTTTCAATTGCGGAAGATATAGCCCTAAATAATTCAGGAAATGCAAGCTAAAACACCAAGAAAAATATTGGATGGTCAGGCTTTCAATATCCTGATTCCACAGGCAAAACTGACTGATACCACTATAAAAAAGGGAGCAACACTTAAAGATACTATCCGGTTTATACCCGATGCGGTAAAGCAATGCAAGTGGCAAACCAAAAAGTTAGCGGAAGTGTTGAAAGGAGATAGCGTGATTAAAACCTGTGAAAATATTTGGGACTTTCTGTACAGTCATGTCAGGTTTCATAAGGATAAGGAATATAAGGAACAGATAAGAAGCCCAGCCCGAAGCTGGCATGACAGGGAAACTGGAATTGATTGTGACTGTTACACCATTTTCATAAGTACGCTTCTTACCAATCTTGGTATTCCGCATACCCTTCGGATAACAAAGTATAGCGGCCCAGGATTCCAGCATATCTATCCCATAGTTCCAACCGGAAACGGAAAGTACATTACGATAGACTGCGTTACGGACAAATTCAATTACGAAGAACCTTATACAGCAAAAGAAGACACACCTATGGATTTAGAATTTTTAGAAGGCTTTGACGGCAACGACAACCGGAACAATTCAAATGATGAACTCGGCAAGCGAGGATGGTTTAAAAGGTTCACACATGGTGCGCTTCATGCCTTTAATCGCTTTAACCCTGCGACCACTATGTTACGCAACGGCATTCTCGCCTCCATGAAGCTAAACCTTTTTAAAGTAGCTCAACGGTTGAAATATGCCTACCTGAACGAACAACAGGCAAAAGCCCACAAGATGGACATGGATAAATGGCGACACCTTGTTTCAGTAAAAGACAAACTGGAAAACATTTTTTATGGCGCCGGGGGGAAGCCAGTCAATTTCAAACACTCAATACTCAAGGGTAAAGGAAACCACAACCACGATGTAAACGGGTTAGGATTTACGCCTGACAATGAAGTATTCGGGTTTGACATTGAAACCCCATTGCCGCAATTACTCGGCAAAGCAATCTTTGAAAGTGAAAATGATTTGGAAGGGATGGGTGAATTGGGCGACCCTGTAACCGGAGCCTCTATTGGGGCAGCTACCGGAATTATGGGAATCATAGCCAAATTACTCAAACAGCTTGGCAATCCTTTTGCAAAAAAGGATGAGGCAGGGTCAGAAGATTTTAAAACTACCAAAGCCGATGATAAAGCGGCTACCGATGCCGCTACCGATGCAACAGCAACGGATAATAGTAAAGTAGACAAAGCCGCCGATACTCCAGCACCGGGTAGTACCGACAAAACGGATGCTGACACTACGGATGACTCAAAGGATGGTAAAACACCGCCGGGAACTGGCTTTTGGGCTAAAAACAAAAAATGGCTTAAACCAACCATTTTCGGAACGGCGGGGTTGGGTGCATTATTGGGAGGTTATGCGCTTCTCAAGGAAGAAAAGAAACACGCTAAAAAACCACAAGAGAGCCTGACAGGTTTGGAAGGTGTGAAAAAGAAAAAGGAGAAAAAGCATGTAGCCTTAATGTAACCAAAACGCCAAAGAGTTTCTAAACAATTAAACAAACTAAATGAGTAACCAGTATAAAAAGAAAGCGAAGAAAAAGCACTTGTTGGGCGAAACTACCGCCACATCGCACCATGATAAAACGATGAAAGAATCAGCCTTGGATACGGCAAAAAATACCCCGATTGATATTGGTGCTGCAATTGGGGGAGGATTCGTAGGTTCTGCCATTGGCAAGCCCTCTCTTGTTACCGGAGCCATTATTTCGGGATTAAGCCACTTTTTCAAAAACAAATTAGGCTCCATGAGCCGGATTGGCTCCATGTTCGGAGTGGGCATTATGGCTGGTGGATTTGCCAAATCATCCGGTGGAGTGAGCGGTACAGATGATAAGAAAAAGTCGGGTGAAGCTGCCAAAGAAAGAATGAAAAGCTACGGAGAGGATTTAAAACAAAGGCTCTATCTCGATAAAATCCCCAGCACAAAAAAAACGGAGGATAAGAAAACGGAGAATAAAAAGTCCAGTACCGAAAAAGAGGAGACAAAGCCCGTGAACGGCACAGAGAATTTTTATTATCCCGAAACCGAACCACGCAGCAAAAACGAAATGGATTTAAGTGCGCTGGAGGAATTCCAGGAAGAATTACAGGTAAGCGCAAACCACCACCGTGAAAAGCGGAAAAAGGAACATGAGGGCGGAGAGGTGGAAGGTTTAAATGACTTAAACCCTGAAGACCACAATTACTAAGCATTTCAGAGAGTATAATTAAAATCAATAAACAACAAAAAAACAAAGAATGAGCGAAGAAGAATTAAACGCAACAGACGAGTACACCAATCAAGGTGGATTAATCGGCTTGGACGGGCATGATGAGGAATTAATGGACGGAGTAATGGGTGCGCTCAAAAAGATGCACCCCCTGAAAAGGGCTCGTGCCATGAATAAACTTGCACAGCCCGGACATCCAAGCCGCTATTCAAGGGCTGAAATGGAAAAGTTTTTCAATGAACTCCCATCCCATATTAAGGAACAGTTGAAAAAGGGAGAATTGCGTTTGGCTGATACGTTGCTTTACACTATCAAGCCCGTAACACAAACAACTATTAAGATGTTTGAAACACAGGACGTGCAGGAAATTGGTTTAAGGAATATCAGCAATGCCAAGTTGCCAAAGAACCAAGCCATGCTTGTAAGTGGTATCATTCTCTTAGCAGGTGTTTCTGCCAGCGCAAACATTCCGGATGTGATGAATACCGCCTTTGCAGGTATTGAAGCCATGCCTTCCATTGTTTCGGGTGAGTTTTATCTCAATGGAAATAAGAAACAGCTTGTACCTGAAACCAGCAATTATGTATTCCGCACAGCAGGTTACACCATGTATCAGGCAGGTTACTATAAACTCCATAATCCACGCCTCATTTATGATGATGTGCTGATTGAGTTTGTGGTTGAATTGGGAGCTATGACAGGCATTGCAGCCAATACCCAGCTTTTCGCAGGGTTGCATGGAACGATTACTACTCCATAACAGAGAGGAAAATAGCGGACAGCTACCGCCGGATTGGATTTACCAATCCGGCACACGCTGCAAATTGGAAAAAAACAGTTATAAAAACACCACATGAAGCCAGTAAGAAAAAGATTTGACATGCTAATAACAACCGCCAACAGTACCCTCACTCAAACCTTTGAAATGGAAAAAAGCATAGCCGCATACAAAGGGATGTTGTTTACATCGAACATGGATGATATGCTTTATTTCAGAGGTTCTGCAAGGGTTGAAATAAATAAGGATGAAATTTTTCCCGATGGGTATGAATCCAAACTCCTTATGTCAGGAATCAATGTACCGCCCGATTCACGCTACTTTGATTTGGAAAACATGAAACCGGGCAACGGACAGGTGAAGGTGGATTTTGTGGATACCGATGACGGGAGAACCGATTTTACACCTTACAGAGTATCGCTCTATTTGGATTGCATTATGGATGACGGCAAATAAACAACATGGAAAAAGTAATAATAACAGACCTGTATATTCAAAATGCCGGAGCTATCAGGAGCTTTCAGGTTAAAATTCCACATAATGCAATTTGTATTACAGGAGTGAATGTCACTGTTACGCTGGGATTACCACCAATACCATTGATTCCAAATCCAAAAATGGTGAAAAGTGTTCCCTTGCCTCCTAATTTTTTAGCGGCAAACGTAAGTGACGATACATTGCCAGCGGGCAGCCCAATATGGATAGGGTTTACACCGAGCATTTTTTTAGGAAACATGCGAATGCAGAGCTACGGTAAAGCCAATATTTTCATAGCAGAAGATGTGTATTTACAGGATTTCAATATCGGTCAGGGCGATTTTTCTTCCATAAGTGACGTTCTTCCAAACGACTGGTCGAATAAGGTAAAATTTGAAAGAGCGGAAACAAGGGAAGATGCAGCGGTAACAGTATTGAAGGGTATATATCGTGATATGCAAACTCCAAAGTCAACGCCAAGCTATGCTTATTCAGTTGGTGTTTATATATGGTATGAAATAAATCCCAATAAATAATGAATACAGCACTTGCAATGGAGTACATACCACGCCGTATGCTTGATTTAGGTTATGGAAATGAGTATTATATCCGGTTCGTCCAGTTGAGTCTTCAACCCGGTGAAATCCGCCTGCTCAATGCAACCAGCGAATTTTTCATTCTGTTAGAAGAACCAGAGAACATAAGCGTGGATTCGGATATGGGCATTTATGACCCAAACTTGCCCAATGTAAATGAAATGCAATACGAACATCAGGGGGTAATAACAATAACCAACCAATCACCTAAACTAAACACAGTCCAATTTATTCAAGTTGTCCCAAAAGAAAATAACCGAACATGGAAATAAACAGTACCACAGAAATCGAAAAGACGGAAATGAAAACAGAACAAGCCGAACCGTATGAAGATGTGAAGGTAAATACTATAAAAAAGTTGCTGGAAATGCTGGCACAACAGGGCAAACCGAGCCATTATAAAATTAACATGAACAATTTGGAAGTGGTTTCCAAAACCAACGATTTGCAAAAGTTTGATACCTACAAAAACTTTTTGGAAAGTAAAGGGATTTTGGAAATAACCATTTACGGCCCGTCGGGTTCTCCACGCATCAAATCCAAACGTGTTTTTATTCTTTCGGATGATTCTCCAAAGCAATCAAAGCCACAGGATTTAAATGGCTTGGAAACGGAATCTAAAATCGAAGAACGCTTAATGAAGCACTTTGAGGGAGAACGAATAAAAACATTACTCGCTGAAGCCTTACTAAAGTTACATGATGCGGAAGAATATCATGAGGAGTTGACAGGGTTATTAGAAGTAGAAAGAAGCAGAAACCTTATACTGACGAAGGAAAGAAACTTGGAGGACAAAAATTTCGGTTCGGTTTTTTCAGGACTTGCCGAAGGCATTTTAAGGAACAATACCAAATTATTAGCATCTATACCGGGCGCAGAAGGTCTTGCAGGACTAATAGACAAAGATAGCCGGGATAAAGCCAATAGAACAACGGAAGAACCATCCTCCGCAACGGAAACCACCTTTACCGAAATGCCCCCTGAATTGAGCGAAGATGATAAAAAGGCTATCGAATTTTTCAAAGGCATGAAAGAGGAGTTAGGCGAGGAAAATAGTAAAGGCTTAATGTCCATTATGGAACATCTTTCCGAAAATCAAAACGATATAAAAACAGTTGTCAAATTACTTGAAATTAACCAAAACTAAAAACAAACGAATGATTAAAAAATTCACTTATGAAATTACCGTTGAAGCAACAGAAGAAGCAGAAGCGGAAGCCAAGATGGAAGGGTTACGACTCCTTACTTCATGTGAGGTAGTGCTTACTCACCCTGATTATCTTACCAAAGAGGAACAAGAGTTGCTATCCAGTTTCCGGCAAGGTGGTAGGACAGCAAAATTAATACATCTCTGTCTGGGTGAAATGCTGCCGAACGTATTTCAGAAAAGCAAATCGGAAACCAATCATAAAACCTCCAACCACTAAATGACAAAATTTAACTATGCAATCACCCTTGAGGCTGCTTCCAAAGCGGAAGCCGACACGAAGATGAAAGCGCTCACAATACTTGCCTCCAGCCTAAGTACAAAAGAGCTTGACAAGCTGGGATGGATAGTAAAGAATGACCCTATTAAAACCGCTTTAGCGAAAAAAGCACTCGGAGTTTAAAAAGAAAAACCAGCAACGTGAACACAAAAAAGAGTTTAGGTGAAACAGAAGACGGGAACCTTACCACCAAGGAAAAGGTAGCCTATTCCGTGTGGGGTACGCTAATTGCAGGTGGTTTCTTTCTTATAGGGCGCAAAATTGTAAAGAGCAAACGCTCCAATAATGAGGAGGACAAGAGTTTTGCGGATGGAACTTCAGCCAGCTATGCAAAGGGTATTAAAATGGCATTACATAATGACGGCTGGTGGGGAGCTGACATGGTTCAGTTGCGTAACGTGTTGGTACAAATACCGAGCCAGGATGCGTATCAGAAGGTGATAAAATCCTATGATAAAATGAATGGTGGAAGTATGCTGGCGGATATGGGCAGCGAGTTAAAGACTACGGAACTGCTTGAAATGAATGCTATCATCAATGCCAAACCCAAAAAGACCGGGGACAATGTAGATGTTAATGTTAAATATGGTGAATGGGCAAATAGGATAAATGCCGCTATCAATAAGACATGGGGCATTTTTCCTGACCCTGACACCGATGCCATCAAAG
>DATHOL010000329.1:0-7140 GCA_035484895.1 Bacteroidia bacterium
TAATTGATAATCATAAATAATTAATTTATTTAATGACATAAGTCATGTTTTCGTAGTTTCGGGATGATTTTTTTGTAGTTTTGCAGCGCTTTAAACTAAAAAACAGTCAACGTGTTTAGAAAAACTCCTGAAAAATTTGTCAGAGCATCCAACCTGATATTCTTTGTTACCTTTCTTAAATTACTGAATGTAATTATTTTGGAAATTATTCCGACAGGTAGAATTTCCGTAGAGATGGTCGGTATCTTAGTGCTCTTTTTGGTTTCCGGATTTTTACTTCGTAAAGGCTTTAAATGGATGGTGCTTCTTATGCCGCTTATTATGTTATTTCCATGGGTGCTCCTTCAAACCAACATTATTCATGTTTTTAATACAAACCCATTGGCAGGTATTATAACCGGAGCGCAATTTTTTGCACAGGTAGTTATTATGGAAATCCTTTTAAGTTCTTCAGAATCTTCAGATGAAAACAGAGGCCGGCCTTCAAGGGCAATTCGGGCCTAAAAAGGCAACCCTTTACTTTTTTTCAAATTAAGTATCTTTTAAAGAGTTATCCTAACAGAATCCGTGGAAATTGGTTAGCTTTTAATCATATTCATATTATTAAGGTAAGGACGCCCCATAATTTCCTATCTTCGCAGCCCTTTAACAAAAACCTGTCAATTTGGATGCCAAGTTGTCATTAAAAAAGTTTGGCACGGTAATTGATAAATGGGATTTTAAAGAATACTAATTACTAATTTTAAATTCAAATAAATCATGGCAAAAAAAGTAAATTTTGTACCCCAGGGCGACCGCGTTCTAGTGGAAGTTGCTGAGGCTGAAGAAAAAACAGCAGGAGGAATCATTATTCCTGATTCTGCAAAGGAAAAACCCCAGAAGGGTGTTATCGTGGCTGTAGGCCCGGGCAAAAAGAAAGACGAACCAATGACCGTAAAAGTAGGTGACAAGGTTCTGTATGGAAAATATTCAGGTACTGAAATTACCATTGAAGGTAAGGAATACCAAATCATGCGTCAGGACGACCTGCTCGGTTATTTTGACTAAGATACTATTGACAATTAACAGTTGACAATTAACAATTTAAAAAACACTTAAAACAAACAAACATGGCTAAAGACATAATATTTGACCTGAAAGCCCGCGATGCAATTAAGAAAGGAGCAGACGCTCTTGCTGATGCGGTGAAAGTAACCTTAGGCCCTAAGGGACGTAATGTTATTATTGACAAAAAATTCGGTTCTCCTATAATCACAAAGGATGGAGTAACCGTTGCAAAAGAAATTGAATTGGCTGACCCTATTCAAAATATGGGTGCCCAGTTGCTCAAAGAAGTTGCCTCCAAAACTGCTGATATAGCAGGTGACGGAACAACAACGGCTACCGTGCTTGCGCAAGCTATCCTTACTGCCGGCATGAAAAACGTAACCGCCGGTGCAAACCCTATGGATTTAAAAAGAGGTATTGACAGAGCTGTTGAAGCTATTGTTACCAACCTAAAAAAACAATCCAAATCAGTTGGTGATGACAACAGCAAAATTGAACAAGTTGCAACTATCTCTGCTAACAATGATTCTTTCATCGGAAAATTGATTGCCGACGCAATGGCAAAAGTGAAGAAAGAAGGTGTTATCACCGTTGAAGAAGCACGCGGAACTGAAACCACCGTTGAAATTGTGGAAGGTATGCAATTCGACAGGGGGTATATATCTCCTTACTTTGTTACCAATGCAGAAAAGATGGAAGCTGTTTTGGAAAATCCATACATTCTCATATATGAAAAGAAACTTTCCAACATGAAAGAATTGCTTCCTGTTCTTGAAAAATCAGTTCAGACAGGACGTCCTCTTCTTATCATTGCTGAAGATATCGATGGAGAAGCATTAGCTACTCTCGTGGTAAATAAAATCCGCGGTTCCCTGAAGATTTGTGCTGTTAAGGCCCCGGGCTTTGGCGACAGAAGAAAATCAATGCTGGAAGATATCGCTATTTTAACCAAAGGTGTATTCATCTCCGAAGAAGGCGGATACAAATTGGAAAATGCTGACTTAACTTACCTTGGCAGTGCTGAAAAGATTACTATTGATAAGGACAATACTACCATTGTTGGCGGTGCAGGAAAGAAGGCCGACATTACAGCCCGTGTAAATCAACTTAAAGCACAAATTGAAAATACCACTTCCGACTATGATAAAGAAAAACTGCAGGAACGGTTGGCCAAATTAGCCGGGGGTGTTGCTGTATTGTACATTGGAGCAGCCACTGAAGTGGAAATGAAAGAAAAGAAAGACCGTGTTGATGATGCACTGCATGCAACCCGTGCCGCTGTTGAAGAAGGTATTGTTGCCGGCGGTGGTGTCGCATATATCCGTGCAGTTGAAACTATTGCTAATCTCAAAGGAGATAACGATGATGAAAACACCGGTATTGCTATTATCCGCCGTGCTTTGGAAGAACCGCTTCGCCAGATTGTAGCCAACTCCGGCTCCATGGATGGTTCAGTAGTTGTACAAAAGGTGAAAGAAGGCAAAACCGATTTCGGATATAATGCACGCACCGAAAAGTATGAGAATCTTATTGCTGCCGGTGTAATTGACCCTACCAAGGTTACCCGCGTAGCGCTTGAAAATGCTGCTTCTATTGCAGGCATGATTCTTACTACCGAATGTGTGCTGGCTGAAGAAAAGGAAAAGGACAAACCTTCCATGCCGCCAATGGGTGGAATGGGCGGTGATATGATGTAATTTCTTACACTTCCTTTTAATGATAAATGCCCGCGGCTATAAACGCCGGGGGCATTTTTATTTTTAGCCCTTAGGATTCCTAAAAGACAGGCTGTTTTCCTGTTTTATATCAGGAATTTTGCTATTCATTTAATTTTCATTATTATTTTTTAAAAAAAATTATCCATAATTCAAAATATCAATTAGTTTTGTCGCCCATTAATAACTAATTTACACTTCAAATGAAAACAAAAACTTTATTTTTAACTTTATTTGCAGGAGCATTTTTGTGCTTCAGCAATGCATCTTATGGGCAGTACCATAGCAGCAGTAGCCACAGCAGTAGCAGCAGTAGCAGCGGTTCAGGAGACGGCGCTTTTGACGAAGGCGTGAATGACATTGGCGTTGGCGTTGGCTTTGTAGGCGGAATTTCCACTTATTTTAACACACTCGAAGGATTTGAAGTTGGCGGTTCGGGATATTCTTTTTCCAACAGTTCAACTCCGGGTATCCGTTTAGATTGGGAACACGGTAAATCAGAACATATTGGTTATGGCGTTATTTTTTGCTATCAGGGCGGAAGTTCTAAATCAACCTATACCCAAACTAACGTTACCGGTTATGACCCTAATACCGGATTCCCTATTTATAGCACCGCAACTTATACAGACACCTGGTCACTTACCTGGATTACCATTGCTGCACAAGTTGCTTACCACTTTACCGCCAGTAAGAATTTCGACCCTTATATTGGTGCAACATTGGGTTATGTACTTGCCACAGCTTCCTTTTCTACAACAAATAGCGGTAGTGATGCAGGTTTGTCAGCTTCTGCGGCAGGTATAGCATTAGGAGCTCATGCCGGAGCAAGATATTTATTCAGCGACCACATTGGCGCATTTGCTGAATTGGCATATTGCACAAATGAAGGCGAAAACTATGTTAATCTTGGTATATCTTTTAAGTTCTAAACTTTTAGCTATCTAATTTATAAGAACCCCGGCATTAAATGCCGGGGTTCTTTGTTATTACGAATATCCTCTCAAGCAGAACCCCCAACGGATTATTTTCTTAACATATATTAACAAAAGAGTATTCATAACATTCTGCCTTTATTAGGTTGTATTTTAAAATAGTAATTACTTTTGCCTCATTAATAACCAAACATAACATCATGAAAAAATTATCTATTCTAGTTGCAGTTGCAGGACTTTGCGTTGCAACCTTAAACACACAAGCCCAAGGCCTTTATTTAGGTGTTGGCGGCGGATATAATTTCGCTTCAGGCGTACAAAGTTATATGCCTTCTCCTTCCAGTACATCCAATAATGGAACCGCATCTTCAACAAGTTACACCAGCCAGTCCTATTCTCTTGGTTCAGGTGGCAATGCCGGCATTTATGTGGGTTATATGTTCTCCAAAAATTTAGGCGCTCAATTAGGCATATCTGACAAATTTGCATCTACAAATTCATCGACCGTTACTACAACCAGCGCAGGTTTTGGCACAGAAACAGATGTATGGACACTTTCAGATGGAATGCTGATGTTTACACCCGCATTAAAATTAATGACAAGCGGCGATGGCAAATTGCAGGTATATACAGTTACAGGTTTAATAATCGGAATACCTTCTACTGCAAATTATGAAGACAAGGGTACTGCCTCTTTTACAGGTGGCTCGGGTACAAGCGATGAAGTATGGCAAATAAGCGGTGGTACAACCATGGGCTTTCATGGAGCTTTAGGGGTTGTATTTATGGTTTCTGATAAAATAGGAATTTTTGGTGAGATTGATGCTAATTTGCAAAATTGGGCTCCGTCAAAACAACTAATTACAACCGGCACAGAAACTGAAACCAGCGGAGGCGTCACTACCACCAATAATTATTTGAGTACTTATCTTACCAGCCAAAAGGAAACTGATTTTGTTAGTTCATTTTCAACTTCAAGTACTACAGTTACTCCTAATGGTTCACCTACCCAATCAGTTAAAACATATTTGCCTTTTAGCTCTTTTGGCATAAATGTTGGTATTCACTTCAACTTTGGAGGCAGCAGTAACTAAGCATTTCGATCTATTTCAAAAAAAGTCCCCGACGATAAATGTCGGGGACTTTTTTATTTTATGCGTATCTTCATCCTCTAAGTTTTAAAATCCGGTTTTGAAAATCCTCATCATTCAAACAGCTTTCATTGGTGACGTTATACTTGCAACATCTTTGCTTGAGAAACTTCATGTGCGTTTCCCTGATGCCTCTCTTGATTTCCTGTTGCGTAAAGGCAACGAATCACTCTTTTCCGGCCATCCTTATTTAAACAGGGTTCTGATATGGGACAAAAAGACAAATAAGAATCGTAACCTGGTAAAGGTAATCAAAGAGGTTAGAAAAACGAAGTACGATAAGGTCATCAACCTTCAACGATTTGCGAGTTCGGGGTTAATTACTTTCTTCTCCGGAGCAAAAGAAAAAATTGGATTTGATAAAAACCCATTTTCATTTTGCTACACCAGAAAAATAAAGCATATAATTGGCGATGGCCGGCACGAAGTGGAAAGGAATCTGGAGTTAATAGCATCGTTTGCCGATAATCATTTTGTAAAACCCCGCCTCTACCCAACTGCAGCCGATTTTGAGCGTGTGAATGACTATAAGCTTGCTCCCTACTTATGTATTGCTCCGGCCTCTGTTTGGTTTACAAAACAATTTCCATTCCATAAATGGGTGGAGTTTTTAAACACGGTTTCAGGTTATGCCATATACTTGATAGGCGCTCCATCAGATGTTGATTTATGCAATCAAATAATTACTTCGTCTGTTAACAAAAACATAGTGAATCTGGCAGGAAAGCTTTCGTTCCTGCAATCTGCAGCTTTAATGAAGGATGCACTAATGAATTATTGCAATGATTCAGCCCCCCTGCATATAGTTTCTTCTGTGAACGCTCCTGCAACTGCTGTATTCTGCTCCACCATTCCTGCATTTGGCTTTGGGCCGTTGTCATCCGAATCCTTTATTGTGGAAATAAAAGAAAAACTGGATTGCCGCCCTTGCGGATTACATGGGTACAAGGCCTGTCCGCTAAAGCATTTTAAGTGTGCGGAGATGATAAATGTAGAGCAGTTAGTGGAAACACTTCCAGCCCAAAACCCCTAAAGGGGGCTTTTCCCAAAGGGATCCATTGGGAGAATAGCGCTATTTAAGCCCCTTTAGAGGTTTGGGGCTGAACTTCCTACTGTAAGATAAGGCGCAATTCTCGCATAGGTACTATCATCTATTGCTGCCATTTTGCGCAGCATATAAACACTTGAAAACAACCCGTGTTCCTCCCGATAGTTTACAATTGCTTTAGCCAGGTAATAACGGATATAAGGGTGATATGCCAATTGTTTAATATCCGCAGAATTGATATTGACTTTAAGAACCAATGCTGTATCGGCCCGGACCTTACCAATTGCCGAATTAAATAGTATGCTATCCATACCCCAGACTTCTTTTAACTGGTTGATGTTATAATATCCACCCAATTTTTTGCGGTAGCGGACAATCATAGATGCACAGTAAGAAGTCATTTTAGGGATTGTCATCAAAGCATTCGTATCTGCCGAATTAATATCAATCTTTAAGGCATTCTCAGTATTGCTTAAGGCTCCTGATGAAGTATTAGCACTGACATTTTGAATTTCCTTTTTAAAAGAAGAAAAATCAATCGGCTTACCTGCGGAAGGGAAGTAATCTGAAATAAAAAGGTACACTGTCAACAAAGCAATGATGGCTAACAAAACAAGTATGCCATTCCGTTGCTTTTTATTAAAAGCAAAATACTCTTTCCAGGTATCCTTCATCAGAATTATTGATAATACAGCATAAACATACAAAAAAAATAAAGATTCCTCACTTCGTTCGGAATAACAAATCAGGGAAGTATTTAAGGGAAGAAGTGGCGCGGGCAAAGCCCGCGCCACTTCTTCCCTCCTATCACCAAATGTCATTCCGTACGAAGTGAGGAATCTATTCCATTAAATAAGAAAGGGATACCAATTGGTATCCCTTTCTCTAAAGAATTATTTTAAACTAGCTTACCACCATTTGGAAATTGTGTAGGTATTTCCATCGAGGGTAGCAGTTGCAGTGCTGACGCATGCGCCAAGTGTACCAAAATTGATAGAAAGTGTATTGCTGTTGCCACTGCGGGTGATAGTAACCACACCTGATTCGATATATGGGCATCCACCAAGTGATGGCCACCACCAAGGGTAAGCACTTACGTATAGCGGACTTGTAATAGTAATAGTATACACTACATTGGTTTCGGTAGTTCCGGTAGCGTTACCGGTAATTTCGTAGTACCATGTGCCACCAACATTAACTAATGCATTGGTACGGTTAGATGTCCAGGTAAATATTTTACCGGT
>DATHOL010000330.1:0-4114 GCA_035484895.1 Bacteroidia bacterium
AAAAAAAACTCGGAACTTTAACGAACAGCTATAATTTAAAACGGCAGCAGTTGGAAACACAGGCTGATTCAATTGAGGTATTAGTGCTCGGTTCCTCCGAATCTCTGCACGGAATCAACCCTTCGTATTTTAGTTTTAAGGGTTATAATGCCGCCAATATGGCGCAATCGTTATTCTATGATGAAAATATTTTAGTAAACCATATTAATAAAATGCCCCGGTTGAAATATGTTGTTATTGCCGTGTCATATTTTTCGTTGGGATACCAAATCATTGATACCCGGGAAAAATGGAGGGATTATTTTTATGCTCAATGCTGGGGTATAAAATACCCTGAAATAAAATCATCCGACCCTTTTACATATAGTAAAATATTACTCTATACACCTAAAATGTCATTGGTATATGCAGCCATGCTTTTCCGGGTAAATATTGCAAAAGACTATTCTTCCAATGGTTGGGCAAATATGACATACCCTTCCGAAATCAATGATCAAAACGCCCGTATAACTGTTGAGCGTCATAATGCCGCATTTAACCCTAAAAGATTTGAAGGCGTTAAAAAAGAACTCGATACCATTTTATCTGTGTTAAAGAAAAGGAATATTACCCCCATATTATATACTCCTCCGGTAACGAGCAGTTATTATAAGTTTACAGACAAGGGAAAGCTGGATACTATTCAAATAACCCTGTCGGAATTATGTGCTAAATACGAGTGCACATATTATAATTACTTTACTGATAAGCAATTCACGAATTCCGATTTTGGCGATTGCGACCACCTCAACAGTAAAGGTGCCGAAAAGCTAAGTAAGCTGATAAATGATGATATTTTATTGGAGGCCAAGAAGCAACAGGGGCTTGTACTCAATAAAAGAAACTAGGAGTATATTTGCATAAAATGACAAATGTCCGGCGGTATTCCTCCAATTATTAAGTATGCTTGAACATCAAAACCCCGAACCATTGACAAGTATACCGAAACGGCTTGAATTATATACATCGTGGCTCGGACATATTCCTTTTGCCTTTTATTTAATTCCTCGTTTAAAGCCCTTATTGGTAGTTGAACTTGGCACTCACATGGGTAACTCCTTCTTTGCGTTTTGTCAGTCGGCAAAGGAAGCAGGGTTGTCGACAACATGCTATGCGGTAGATACCTGGCTGGGAGACAATCATACCGGATATTACGTAGACGATATTTATGCCGATGTTTTGAAATACCAACGGGAAAATTATCCCGATGATGCTGTTTTATTCCGAATGACATTTGATGAAGCCCCCATTAAATTTAAGGATGGAAGTATTGATTTACTGCATATCGACGGCTTACATACGTATGAAGCCGTAAAGCACGATTTCGAAACATGGCTGCCAAAACTTTCCGGGAAAGCAGTGGTGTTGTTCCATGATACACAAATAAAACTAAAAGATTTTGGTGTTTGGAAATTTTGGGAGGAAATAAGTAAAATATATCCCTCCTTCGAATTTTATCACAGTAACGGATTAGGTGTTTTATCAATTGGAAAAAATGTGCCTGATGAAGTTTTGCGTTTTATTAATGACGCAGCTAATTACAATGACAATCGTATATTTTTTGAGGAGGAAGGCTTGAAAATATTGAAACTTTTCAAAAAAAGACAAATCAGGCGCAACATAAAAAAGCTATTTTCACCACATCTTATTATCGCGAAAAGATTAAAAAGGAAGTCTCGTTAAACCGGCTATGGAAAAAACAAATTCAGCATATATTGAGCTTTTAAAGAAAGTGTTAAGTGATTATCACCGGTTAAGTATGCCCGAATACAGGCCTCTCTATAAGGAACCAGGTGTCAAAATTAAATTATTGCAACTGTTGGATAAGATACTCCGTACACGAAATTTTGCAGTTTGCAGCATAAATAAAATTGATGAAGAAATGCGGATGAATGGTACAGGCAGACCCGTATACGCCGATACAATGGTTGGAATGAAGCGGCTCAACAATGTTGAGTTCTGCATAAAAGAGGTAATTAAAAATAATATTGCGGGAGATTTTATTGAATTAGGCGTGTGGCGTGGAGGTTCGGTAATATTAATGAGAGCATTGCTTAAAGAATTGAATAGTACAGACCGAACCGTGTGGGTAGCAGATTCCTTTGCCGGTTTGCCTCCGCCTGATGTCTTAAAGTATCCGGCAGACAGAGGCGATAAGCTTTCCCAATTTAGCGAGTTGGCTATTTCAGAAGAACAGGTAAAACATAATTTTGAGAAGTATGGATTGCTGGACGATAAAGTTAAATTTTTAAAGGGATGGTTTAAGGATACTTTAACTTCTGCTGGTATCGATAAACTTGCAGTCTTAAGGCTCGACGGTGACATGTATGAATCAACCATGGACGGATTAGTTAACCTCTATCCGAAATTGTCCATTGGAGGATATATTATTATTGATGATTGGGGTGCGATTCCGGCATGCAGAAAAGCTGTGGAAGATTACCGGAAACAACAAAATATTAATGAGGAGATAATTGAAATTGACTGGACCGGAGTATTCTGGAAAAAAATGAAATAACCTATGAACGACTTAGAGAAGTATTTCAGAAATAATCCGGGCAGGCTCATACATAAGTGCATGCAATACTTTGATGTATATGAAACTTATTTTTCAAAATACAGGGGTAAAGAACTTGTGCTGCTAGAGATTGGAGTAAGCCACGGAGGCAGTTTACAAATGTGGAAACATTATTTTGGCGACAACGTAAAAATTTATGGCCTTGATATAAACCCCGAATGTAAAAAATTCGAGGAACCCGGCATTAAAATATTTACAGGATCCCAATCGGATAGAAGTTTTTTAAAAACTATGTTGACAGAAATTCCCCCAATTGATGTTTTAATTGATGACGGCGGGCATACCATGCAGCAGCAGATAATTACATTTGAAGAAGCATTCCATCATGTGAAAAAAGACGGCATATATATTTGCGAGGACCTCCACACCTCTTATTGGCTAAAATATGGAGGAGGGCACAAACGAAAAGGCACCTTTGTTGAATACAGCAAAAATTTTATTGATAAACTGAATGCATACTACTCTGAACAAAGTTCGTTTAAAGCAGATGCATTCACCAAATCTGTTCGCGGTGTACACTTTTACAACGGCATGGTAGTAATCGAAAAAGGAGAAATTATTGATTTCAGCATTCAAAAAACAGGAGTTCCTGCTTTATCTGAATCTTTTGGAGCAAGCAGGCTACCTAAACAACTGCTTAAGCCTGCCAATGCAATTTTGTTTGTTATCAATTCTATATTACGGTTTTTCAGGCTCCCGGGTATTATTTGGAAATAATTCCATCTCCTCTTATTCTAATCTTAGGTTAGTGAAACCCTGCCCGTAAAAAGGTAGGTCATAAATTTCCTGAATGTATAAAAGTAGGGTATGACTTTTTTCCGGTAGGTTTTGCTGAAAGGGGACAATATCAATAAGAACACGGTATATCCTACCAAGTGAAACCATGTAAATATAAATGCTAGAAATATTTCGAATTTAGAATGGTGCTTTTTGTAAAGCCGGAGGTTGCTGATAATAAAATTCGCATAGAATATATTCGGATTCTTATCGGCGCTTTGGCGCACATAATGCACAATTGACGCCTCAGGAAAGTAATAGATAGTTATTCCTGCATTTCTTGCCCTGTAACAATAGTCAAAATCATCTTGCCAGAAAATGTCATTATCAAAATAGCCAATCTTTTCAACAACTGCTTTGGGAAACAGCATGGCAGCGCCTGAAACAACATCGACTATTTCGGGTGAAGTAAATTGTTCCACCTTATAGGCGCTTCTGTATATTCTGAATGCCTCCTGAAACATAACAGACAGGGTTTTATCTTTCCAGGCCGAATATTGGAGAGACCTGTCATTGTTCAGCAATTTGGGCCCTGCAAGCACATTGTTTCCTTTCTCTTTTACAAAATCAATCAATTTGCAAATGGAACTGTCAATCAGATAAGTGTCGGGATTTAGCAAAAGCAGGTAATTAGCCCTTGCCATTTTCATGCCTTGATTATTGGCTTCAGAGAAGCCGGCATTTGTCCTATTCCTGATTATTACAACCTCCGGGTATGTA
>DATHOL010000331.1:0-2022 GCA_035484895.1 Bacteroidia bacterium
CCGGAAGTCAATTCCCCCTATATAACAAAGGGAACCCCGGTAAATATCACCTTTCAAGACTTACCTAACACAATTATGAATGGAGTTGTATCACGAATTGCATATGGTCTTAACGAGGAAACAAAATCCATGCTTGTGCAGATAGATTTACCGAATAAAGACCATGCGATTCACCCCGGTATGTTTGCGAATGTGAACTTTAAAATATCCTCAACTGACAGTACAATTTCGGTCCCTAATCAAGCTATTGGAAGTTATGAACAGCAAACTTTTATTTATAAGATAATCCCGGTGGATTCCACTTCGGCTAAATTAAATTGGAATACCGGAGTAAAGTGTATTGTAAAAAAAGTGAACGTAAAATTAGGCATTCGTACCGCCGATTACTGCCAGTTAAGATATACTGACATTAAACCCGGTGATAGAATTATTATTTCAGGAAATGCCCAATGTGCTGACGGGTCAATGGTTATTGCTAAAGAGAAAGGGCTTAATACAACAAATCATTAATACCTACTCCATGAAAACGCACATAATAATTATATTTTTTTTACTTGCAAGCATAGCAGGGCTTAGCCAACAAGAGGTTCAGGGAAGTAAAAAAATACCGGTAAATCTTACTACCATACTAAAACTTGCAGGTGCTAATAACCTTACCATAAAGCAATATGAATTGCAGTATGATTTAAGTTTAGCCCAGATTGATAAAGCAAAGGAATGGTTCTTACCCATAATTTCAGTAGGGCCAACCATGCACTATTTGAGTGGTGCGGTCATGCAAACAAATGGGTCCATATTGAATGATGCAACCCAAAAGGAATTATGGCTTGGTGGCGGTATAGTCGGAACATTAGATTTCAAAAATGGAATTTATACTGTAATGGCCAAGAAACAACAAAGTGTGGCCGTTAAATTTGAAAATCAGGCCCAGCGCAACAATATAATTCTGGAGGCCATTTCAGACTATTATGATTTAATGGTTGCTCAATTTAATTACAGTCAATTGTTCAATTTGCTTAGCCAATCGGACACATTGACCCAACAAATAAAGGTGCAGGTGGATGCCGGAATCCGTTATCAATCGGAATATTTGCTGGCGCAAAGCAATTACAATCACATCTACTTTGAATTGTCTGACGCGGAAGTGCAAATGCGTAAAAAATCGGATGCACTGCTAAGTATTCTGAATATTGATACAAATGCCCTTTTGATAAGTTCTGATACCGGAATTGCCCCAATTGCAATTATTAAAGGCTCTGCCGATACCGGGCTAACCACTCAGTATATACAAAACCGCCCCGAATACAAGAGTATGCAGGCGGAATTAAATTCTGTACAGGCAGAAAAAAAATCTACTACGGTCGGGCTTCTTATGCCTAAACTGGAAGTTGCAACTCCCGATGCCATGCTGGGAACTTTTGGTGAGCCTTATTACAATAGCTACCGTTTGGATGCGGGTTTATTATGGGATATTCCTATTGGAAGGATTCTGTATAAAGGCGACTTGAAGATTTATAATGCCGAAATAAATATGGAACAGAATAATATGCAGAAATTCGGGAACATCGTGCATCAACAGATTGCCGATGCCAGGGCGCAAATTGAATTATCATTGGAACAAATCCGATTTTCCAAGAAATCGTTGGAGCAATCGAATAAAGCGTTAACACAGAGTATTGAAAGGGAAAGGATTGGAACCGTTCTACCTTTTGAGGTATTTCAGACAGAACAGTTTTATGTACAGGCTGAAAATGATTACCTGAAAGCGGTGAGCGATTATAACAAGGCGCAATATCAACTTTACGTGGCAATGGGGAATAACTTGTAATATTTAAAATATGGTAACTCAAATTCAACTAAAAAAGATGAGGAACCGGAAGAAAAGAATCCAAGACTTTTTGTACCCAATGAAAAAAGACTTATGAGAATTAACCCATAAGTCTTTGAATTTAAGTGGTGGGAGCTACCGGGTTCGAACCGATGACCCTCTGCTTGTAAGGCAGATGCTCTGAACCAGCTGAG
>DATHOL010000332.1:0-5107 GCA_035484895.1 Bacteroidia bacterium
TTTTGTGAAACTTTGTTAATTTCGGTGACTGCTAAGCCTTTATCGCCGTATAAAAACAAGAAATGGGTAGTAGTTATTGATGCGGGACACGGTGGAAAAGACCCCGGCTGCCATGGCAGAAAATACAAGGAGAAGGACATAGCTCTTTCAGTTGCGTTAAAACTCGGGCACCTGATAGAAGAGAACGACGAAAACGTAAAAGTGATTTATACCCGTTCCACGGATGTATTTATTCCGCTGAATGAACGTGCTGCTATTGCTAACCGCAACCATGCCGATTTTTTTATCTGTGTGCACTGCAATGCATCGAAGGATAAAAGCGCTTATGGGGCTGCTACTTACGTTATGGGTTTATATAAATCGGAAGGTAATTTAGAAGTCGCCAAACGGGAGAACTCAGCAGTACTTTTTGAAAAAGATTATAAGCGTACCTACGATGGGTTTGACCCTAATTCGCCGGAAGGAAATATTTTATTTGCCATGTACCAGAATATGTATTTGGAACAGAGCCTTGACCTTTCAGCCAAAATACAAAAGGAATATGTGAACAAATTAAGCAGAACCGACAATGGTGTGAAGCAAGCCGGATTTTTGGTGCTTTGGAAAACGGCTATGCCAAGTTTACTTACGGAAATAGGTTTCCTTACCAACCCCGAAGAAGAGAATTTTATCGGTTCGCAAAAAGGACAAAACAAAGTAGCGGAATGTTTGTTTTTTGCCTTGCAGGAATATATTGATGAAAAAGAAGGCGTTTCATTTAAGGAAAATGGTTTTAAATTGAGTGCTGCTACCGCTGACTCTATTAGCACAGGAGATACTGCCGCAGAAACGGATGATACCAATCAAAAAACTCCGGTGGTTGATACACCGAAAATAAAAGCGGTCGCCCCGAATCCTCCACCCAAGCCAATTAAGCAAGAACCGGCTAACAATACCGCCGATAAAATGAAAGCTTCATTAAAAACCTTGCATGCTGATTCTGCTAAAATAAATACCACAAAACATACCGATGATTCTACCAAGGTAGTGTATAAAGTACAAATTACAACCGTATCGCAGCCCATTGCAATAGATGACTCCCGCTTTAAAGATATACCGGATGTGGAAATGTATTTTGATAAAACCATGTACAAATACACCGCAGGGCATTACTACAGCATGGACGATGCCACCAAACTACAAACCAAACTCCGCGAACGCGGTTTTGCCGGAGCTTTTGTGATTGCTTTTAAGGGGAAGAATAGGGTAAAATAGTCGGAAGCCCGACCGGCAAATAAAGAATGCAAATCACCTTTTATTAGCTACCTAACGCAACTTCGGAGGCGATGAGTTTAAGGTATTTATGGAGCTCTAGCGATTTTTTACCTTGGCAATGATAATTATTATTATAATTGGAACTATATTAATTCCAAATGCATATCCGGGAGGAGCCGTTCTCCAATGATAGTTCACGTCAACACCAAATAATGTATGCGACATATAGAATCTACTTTGTCCATTGTTTATTAGCCCAATAATTAAGCAAGTACCGCAGGCATTATAATACATAAATCCCATGAACTTAATGAAAACTATTTGTAAAGCCTCACTAATTAATGCAAGTTTCATACCCAACTGCTCTGTCCTTTTTATTAGCATAAATACTCCAGCAAAAATTAATAAAATAAAATAAGGATATATAAAAAATAAAACATTTGTTACTACTATATTATTCGTGTTACTAAGAGAAGGGATTGAAAAGAATATGCAATACAAACCAACGATAGTAAGATACAAACCAACTAATTTTTTAACTCGATTTACCCACATATTGAACGAATATTTAGCAGGCTATAACCCTTACCACGAAGTTGCACTTCATGAGAAGTAACCTTTTAACCTGTAAAATCAAAAGTAGCATATTATTATTAACCAACAAAGCGCAATTTCAAGAGTACGCGGCAGGTATTTTTAGATATGTCGCCTCTACGGGGCTAAAATGATTTGGGGCTGCAATGTACGCAGGGTTTCGCCCTGCGCTACAAATATATAGCCCCGAAGGGGCTTTTCTTAAGGTATTTTAGTTGCCAATATAACCTATTGGGTATTTAAGTCCGCCTTTGGCGGACGAAATATTTGTAGCCGGGGGTGAAGCCCCGGGTAACAATAAAACACCCATTATTTAAGCCCCGTAGGGGCGAAATATTGGCAATTACAACAATCCTTTATTACACACGAAATGTAACTTGGCAAGACGAAATGACTTTTATATTTGCCCGTCCGGCTCGGACTGCCACTAATTCGGTACCACTATTTAGTGTCAGGGGCTTTTTTAATCACGGCTAATTCAAATTTCCACCAAATACATGCATTACAAATACCAGGCATTTGCCACACACAGTTTTATGTCACACTTTTTAAAAATCGTGACATAGGGCTAAAATGCTTATCCATATTGGACTATAGCCCAAATGTCGCACTTTCAAAAACCCGCAAAAAGTGTGACATATAAATTTTAAAAAATGGGATGAAATCACATCCAAAAACTCCCTTATCTTAGCAACCCCAAACCAACCCATTTTTGAAAAAGCTATTCATCTTAAGCATATTTCTATTTTCTTGTATAATCTGTTTTGCAGGTGCAAAAGACTCCACGCATCATACCTGGCATAAGAACGATAAGGTAGATGTCAGATTGGTGCCTGTATTATCCTATGCGCCCGAAACACGCTTCCTCGTTGGGGTTGGTGCGCTCACTCCTTTTAAATGCTCGTATGACAGCATTACTCACAACAGTTTGGTGGCGGTTTTTGTTGCCTATTCTCAAAACAAACAGGATTATATTTATGCGCCTTACCAAATGTTTACCAAGCATAACAACTACTATTTCGAAGGTGAAGCAGACTACTATAACTACAGTTATTACTATTGGGGAATAGGGGAGAAGCGGGTTCCGAAGGAGTTGTATGATGTGCGGTTTCCAAAGATATTTTTGAATGCGTTCCGAAAAGTGGTTCCGCATTTTTACCTTGGATTGGATTATTATTTTGAAGATGATATAATGGGCGCAACCCAACCCGGAGGCTCACTAATTGCGGATACTGTAATGGGAAGTAATGGAAGCATAACCTCTGGCGGTGGGCTAGATTTGTTGTACGATACCCGCGATAGTATCTTTTTCCCAGCGCATGGCTGGTACATAAAAGCAACCTCCAATTTCAACTATAAGCAACTTGGTTCTACCTATAATTTCGGCAAAGTAGTTACCGATGTTTCCTGGTATCATAAATTGGCAAGGCCTGTTGTGCTGGCGTTAACCCAGCATAACCAGTTTACCTGGGGCGATGTACCGTTTAACCAATTGGCATTATTAGGAGGCAGCAAACAGATTCGGGGTTATTACCAGGGCTACTATCGGGATGATATACTAAGCTATCTGCAGGCCGAAACAAGAATCCATTTACTTGGAAGAGTGAGTTGCGTAGCGTTTGGTACTATGGCGTTTTTCGGAAACTACAATACTTTTCCGGAGACTCCAAATCCTGTATTTGCAAAGGGTGTGGGGCTTCGCTATAATTATGTGCGAAAGCAACATATCAATATCCGGTTAGATATGGCTTATGGTGTATCACCGGAGTATTATCTTACCGTGCAGGAGTCTTTTTAAACAGTAATAGAACGCAGATGACGCTGATGATTATGATTAGTGCAGAGTTCTTTCTCAAAAAATCTTATTAAATCTTAAGCAATCCGCGTCATCTGCGTTCTATTTTTTTCAACATTGTCGCCACTTTCTTATCAATAGGAAAAGTGAAATCATTTTCTGATATAGCTGAAATTGGAATTTTCCGGAAAGCAATTGCACCTTCTTTTTCTTCATCAAAGTCAAAAGGTTTTTGTTTGATACGTATATTTAAATCAGCCAAAAGCTCCAATAAATAATAAATACTTATTACCTGCGCATGCGGGTTAAATGCCGAAACCTGGAAGAAATCAGTCGTGTAAAAATGCTCCCGCACATCAACTTCTGTGTTGGTTTCTTCCATCATTTCGCGCTTAATGGCATCTATGGTTCCTTCACCAAATTCAAGTCCACCACCGGGAAATTTAGTAATGTACTTCCCGTGAATCAGTTCATCGGAAACGAGCACATCTTGATTCTCATCTATAAGAATTCCATAAACCCTGACATTAAACGGATAGCCCACAACGCATAAATTTAGGGATGAAATTAAGCAAAAAATATGCTCAATCCTTTACCTGCTAAACTATGGAAAACTACAAAGGCTGAGTTATCTGATTTTCCTACATTTGCATTCGCATGAACGAAAACCTGAATCCCGATACTGAAAACCTTTCTCCCGCCGAAAAAGAGGTTGAGACTGCCTTGCGCCCCCAACACTTTGCTGAATTTGCCGGACAGGAAAAGGTTATTGAAAACCTGAAAATATTTGTACAGGCTGCCAAACAACGGGAAGAAGCCTTAGATCATGTTCTGTTGCATGGCCCGCCCGGATTAGGAAAAACTACACTTGCCAATATTATTGCCCAGGAACTGGAAGTGAATATTAAAATTACTTCAGGGCCGGTATTGGAAAAACCCGGCGACCTTGCAGGATTGCTTACCAACCTTGGCAACTTTGATGTTTTATTTATAGATGAAATCCATCGTCTGAGTCCTATTGTGGAGGAGTACCTGTATTCCGCTATGGAAGATTACCGTATAGACATTATGCTCGACTCAGGGCCGAATGCCCGCAGTGTGCAATTGAAATTAAATCCGTTTACACTGATTGGTGCCACTACAAGGTCAGGACTTCTAACCTCTCCGCTACGTGCCCGTTTCGGAATAAATTTCCGCTTAGATTATTACCATGCCGAACTTTTACAAACAATTGTGGAGCGCTCATCAGCTATATTAAATATACCTATCAGCAAAGAAGCAAGTTGGGAAATTGCCCGTCGCAGCCGAGGTACTCCGCGTATTGCCAACGCATTGCTCCGCCGTGTGCGAGACTTTGCACAAATTAAAAACGATGGCAATATTGATTTGAAGGTGACCCAATTCGCGTTGAAAGCGCTTAACGTAGATGAAAATGGCCTCGATGAAATGGATAACCGTATACTC
>DATHOL010000333.1:0-2526 GCA_035484895.1 Bacteroidia bacterium
CGCACCAAGCACCGCTTCCTTTTCTACCCGGACTCCCTCCACAACAATACAGCGGGAACCAACAAAGCAATTATCTTCAATAATAACAGGTGCAGCCTGTGGGGGTTCAAGCACCCCTCCTATTCCAACACCGCCACTTAAATGCACATTTTTACCAATCTGCGCGCAGGAGCCTACGGTGGCCCAGGTATCAATCATGGTTCCGGTATCTACGTAAGCGCCAATATTCACATACGAAGGCATCATAATAACACCCGGTGCAAGGTAAGAACCATAGCGGGCAATACCATGCGGTGCTACCCGCACTCCCCTGTCGGCATAATCCTTTTTCAACGGAATCTTATCAAAAAACTCCAGTTCACCAGCTTCAATTTTTCTGGATGTCTGAATCATAAAATACATAAGTATCGCCTTCTTCACCCACTCATTCACTTTCCACTCTGCTCCTGTTGGTTCTGCCACACGCAGTTCTCCTCTGTCCAACATATCTATTACCCTCAGTATTGTGCTTTTAGGCTCAAAATCTTTCAGCAAATCCCTGTTGTCCCAGGTTTTATTTATAATTTCCATTTCTTCATTCATACCCTACGTATTTAATAGGTACAAAGATAGGAATTCAGCGCCTCTCACAGCTAATGTTAACTTTGCATTTCAAT
The DNA here is from genome assembly GCA_035484895.1 of Bacteroidia bacterium. Classification (GTDB taxonomy): domain Bacteria; phylum Bacteroidota; class Bacteroidia; order JABEUT01; family JABEUT01; genus JABEUT01. The sequence goes on from DATHOL010000333.1 coordinate 657, forward strand.
GAAAAGGATACTCGCCATAGATTATGGAACCAAACGTACCGGAATTGCAGTGACTGATACGGCGCAAATAATTGCATCGGGCCTTACCACCATTAGTACACAGGAAATTTTCAAATTTATTAACGATTACTTAACAAAGGAAAAGGTAGAGTGTATTGTAGTGGGTGAGCCTAAAAACCTTAACAATACCCCTTCTGAAATTGCCGCGGCCATAAATGATTTCATTAAAAAATTAAAAATAAAACACCCGGAGATGCTCATCTATAGAGTTGATGAAAGATTCACCTCTAAAATGGCTTTTCAGGCTATGATAGCGGGTGGGGTAAAAAAGATGGACCGGCGAAACAAAGCTACTGTAGATATGGTTAGCGCAGCCATAATCCTGCAATCGTTTATGGAAATGAAAAAAGGTGGTAATCTTCCAACACCTCTTTAACATATATTTCAAATTACTTATTAATTTTGGCGCCTTTATATACCTATGATTCTACCTATTGTTGCATTCGGTGATCCTGTTCTGAAAAAGAAAGCTGTGGATATTACAAAAGATTATCCGGGACTTTCAACATTGATTGCAAATATGTTCGAAACCATGCAAAATGCCAAAGGTGTTGGCCTTGCGGCTCCGCAAATTGGCTTATCAATCCGCTTGTTTATTATTGATGCTTCACCATACGTAATAAATGAAGATGATGACGAAGAGGAAGAAGAGGAAGAGGATACTGAGAATCTGAAAAACTTTCGTAAAATATTTATCAATGCCCAAATACTGGAACAAGATGGTACTGAATGGAAGTTTAATGAAGGTTGCCTGAGCATCCCTACAATTCGGGAAGATGTGGAAAGAAAACCGAATTTGAAAATCCGTTACGTAGATGAAAATTTTGTGCAGCATGAAGAAGAATACAGCGGAGTTCGTGCACGGATAATTCAGCATGAATATGACCACATTGACGGTATTCTTTTTACAGACCGAATAAACCCGCTGCGTAAACGCTTATTAAAACGTAAACTCAACGATATTTCCAAAGGGGCTATTGATGTTAAATATAAAATGAAATTTCCAATAAAAAAATAAATTATGAAGACATTATCAGTTATCAGCAGTCAGTTATCAGTAGTCAGTCGCAAGGGGATATTAATTATTAATTGCGGGCTATTAGCCATTGGTTTTTATAGTTGCAGCAGCGGAGGCAGCAAAGGAACTGCCGGAAACTCAGACACGCTCAGGCAATCTGACTTGAATTCAATTAAAACAATTGAGGCAAAGCTTAAAACCACCATGACACCCGACCCTTATGTTTATAATCAGGCTGTAACTGCCTACTTAAAATTCGCCAACAGTTTCCCAAATGACACAATGGCGCCTATGTGCCTCTTTGATGCTGCAAATATTTCCATGAGTTTAAATCAATATCAGCGGGCCGTTAACCTGTATGATTCTGTGAATGTAAAGTATCCGGCTTTCAAAAGAGCAGCCGATTGCATTTTTATACGCGGATTTATTTATGATGATAAATTAAAAGACACTGCCAAAGCGCGTGCCATGTATCAAATGGTGATTGATAAATATCCGCACGACAGTTTGGCCGTGCAGGCACGTGCTGCCCTTTCCATACTTGGCAAAAGTTATGATGAAATCATAAAGCAGTTTGAAGAGAAGAACAAAAGCAAATCCACTTCAACAAAATAGCTTGCAGTTAGTTTAGCCTGAACCGGAATGGAAGTGTATAAAAAACACTTACCAATACCCCATTCATTCTGCCTGGAATCCACTTAGGCATAGACTTAAGGCATGTTGATGCTGCATCAATAAAGTGTTTATTCCGGCCCTTCACTGCTTCAATGCGGCCTACCATTCCAGAAGTAT
>DATHOL010000334.1:0-4735 GCA_035484895.1 Bacteroidia bacterium
AAACTTATATCATCGTATATGAATGAAAGGGCTTTGTCAGAGGTTTTTGATGCAGGCTTATTTGTCGGAATTGCAACGCTGTTTTATATTCCGTCTATGCTATTTCTCATTTTGTTGTGGATAGGCTTATTAATCCTCCGGACTATTAACTGGCGCGAATGGGCCTGCACCATTATCGGGTTTTTGGTGCCCTTTCTTTTCACGTTTACCTATAATCTTGTTTTCTTTCCGCATTATCCATGGTATAATAAAATTATGAGTGAATTTTCCTACCATACTGCCCACCTTTCCTTTTCGTGGGAACAGATTACCGTTATGGTTATGATATTCCTTGCCGCCGCCGGAAGCCTTTGGTTTTATGTGAATAGAATAACCGATAATGTAGTAAAGGCCCAAAAATTCTGGATACTGATGCTGTGGTTCATTTTTATTGCAGCAGCTTCAGTGCTTATATGCCCGGTAAAGGACTCAAGGGCTTTTTCCATATTGGCCATACCCGGTTCGTTTGTGCTGGCAGCCTATTTTTTGAAAACCCGTGCCAAATTATTGCCCGAATTATTATTCCTTTCCTTATTGGCAGGAGTTGTAGTCAGCATGTTTTTTTAGTCGGAGCCCGACAGGCAATCATTATAAGTTCCAAAACTGCGGTCGCTCAGTCATGCTGAACTTGTTTCAGCATCGCACTAATCCGGTTGTGTACTTTGAAGTATCCCGCAAAGACGCCAAGCCGCTATGAAAATACATGTTTTGCTTTGCGACTTGGCGTCTTTGCGAGAGAATATGGCTTATCTCTTATATCTCATCTCTTATCTCTCTTTTGCCTATCTTTGCGATATAAAATCCATTCAAAAATGTTGAAGTTCGGTGTAGTTATAGTTCCAGGTTCCAATTGCGACCACGATACGATTTATGTTCTTAAAAACATATTCAAGCAGGAGGCTGTTCCGCTTTGGCATAAGGATACCGACCTGCAAGGTTGCGATGCTATAATTGTTCCGGGAGGATTTTCCTATGGCGATTACTTGCGTGCAGGTGCATTGGCAAAATATTCTCCTATTATGAATGAAGTAGCATCTTTTAGCAGAGATGGGGGATTTGTGTTTGGCATTTGCAACGGTTTTCAAATTTTATGCGAAGCCGGACTTTTGCCCGGCGCATTATTGTTGAACACTCAACCACATTCCGGTCGTCACTATTCCTGCAAAAACATACACCTGATTGCACAGAACGATAATACCGCACTCACTAGTTCTATCCCAAAGGGCAAAGCGCTTACTATTCCTATTGCACATGGTGAAGGCCGTTATTTTGCCGATGCTGAAACATTGGAAAAATTAAACAAAAACGGACAAATTCTTTTCAGATACTGCGATGAAAACGGCAACATAACTGCCGATTCAAACCCGAATGGTTCGCTTGAAAACATTGCCGGAATTTGCAATGAAACCAAAAATGTTTTTGGCATGATGCCACACCCTGAAAGGGCTTCCGATGAATACCTCGGCAACACCGATGGCAAATTCATTCTGCAATCGCTTATCAAAACCGTTGAGGCTAAGAAAGCGGAGTATGTGAGTGCTTAGGCTTTAGACAAGTGCTTTTCAATTTCTTTTAGCTTTTCAATAACTTCCATTGCTGATTTTCCCCATTCAATCTTAGCATCTTGGGGATTTTTTGTAGACCAGTCAATTACTTTCTTAAGGAGTTCAATTTTTTTTTCATATGTATCTTTAATACTTGAGAATATCCCCTCTACCTCTTCCTGAAAACGCTGAGGGTAATATTTTTCAAAAGTATGTTGTGGAAATTGGTCAAAATGCTTCTCATTCCATCCATCTTCTTTTACGTACATATTTTTTAATTTATCAATTATTTCTTTCTCCTCCTTACCTCCATCAATTATTACCCAAACCTTATTTTTATAAGTAGGTTCCAAGTGTAAAAAAACAAATAAGCGATTAAAATCATCAAACTTACCTAAAACATTATCTTTACCCTTTGTGGAGAACGTTTTTACAACGTTGGACAATTTAGGGGCGAAGGTTGGAATGAGAAATTCCCGAATAATTGATTCTGCAGAAGACTCTTCTAGAAATAGATAACCTTTCCAAAATCCATAATCTACTGGTTCATAACCTAAGTCTTCAAGTACTTTTAGACGAGAAGTTATGTCATTAGGTACTTCCTCAATTTCAGTTATCGGAATTTTATTTTCAAGTCTCAAGGAGGTCTTAAAAACTTTCGCATTTACAACTGCACCTAAATACTTGGTTACAATATTGGAATGCGTTGAAATGAAAAATTGATTTGTACTTGATTTACTTTCTATCAGTTTCAAAATACTTTTCAAAGCCAAAGGATGAATGTCATTTTCAATTTCCTCAATTAAAAATACTTTATTTTTAGCACCGCAAAGAATATTGATAAGGCCAAGTATTGATGCTACCCCTTCACCCATCCTATCTATAGTAATGGATTCATAGTTATTAACTTTTATTCCTACATTTTTCCCTTCTCCCGAAGACATTGTGGTAAAAAAGAAATCCTTGCCAAAAATATCTTCACAAACTTGTATATATTCTTTATGAGTCTCAGAGCCAGGATTAATTGATCTGTCTGTTTTTGCCGGTAAAGTAGATAAATTGCCTGTAACTGAATTAGTAACTTGTTCTGAAATAGAAGGATTAAATGAAGTTACTTTTCGTTTTGCAGTATAAGGGTAAATTAAGTTGTCTGGCTCATTATTACTGAATTTAATGTAATTTGTATCTTCGCCGTCCGTTAACATGTTTAAAGTAATATTCCCATCTTTTTTCATGCCAAAATACATTGTAAAAGAATTGGTATCAATATTCTTAGGTATCTTTAAATGTTCCGCATCATTAACGACCACTCTTATATGTCCCTCATCTTTACTTTTTGAAATATCATTCGGGTAAAATGAATCGTTACTTTCCTGGAGATAATGAATAGACCGAAGTATAGTTGATTTACCCGAATTATTTGGACCAACAATAACGTTAATATTCTTAGAAAATAGTAATGGTGAATTCATTGTTGTAAAGCCCCTAAAATTTTCAATTTTTAATGCTTGAACATACATAGCTAGACGATTTGGGAGTTAAAAGTAGTTAAACTATTTCAAGCAATAGTTTTATATTTTCAATCAAGAAACCCCCAAATAAAATAATAAAAGTCTTTTATCGGCGTTCTTGAATAAAAAAGAACACCATGAAAAAATTTACTTTTGTTATTCTTGCCACTTTCACCTTTTCCCTTTTCACTCATTTGTGCTTTGCACAATATAACGTGATATACGATTTTGATTTTGGCGGGCTGAAAGGCTCCAGCCCACATGGAGAGCTGACTCCCAACGCTACCGGCAACTTATTTTATGGCCTCACGCAGATTGGCGGGACACATGGCGATGGTACCGTATTTTCGGTAGATACCGATGGAAATAATTACCGCGATATTTATAATTTTAATGGCCCCTCCGGTATTATTGGCTCATTATTGCTTTCGGGCAAAACCATGTATGGCATGACATCGCAAGGTGGAGGCGGGGTAGGCGTGTATTGCCCTTCCGGCTGTGGCTGTGTATTCTCCGTTGATACAAATGGACAACGGTTTAAACAACTGCTTACATTTGACGGGAATAATGGTGGATATGCTTTTGGTAATTTAACGCTTATCGGCACCCGTTTATTTGGGTTGTCGTTAAGCGGAGGCGCAAACAATGCCGGTTGTGCATTTGCTATAGACAGCGGCGGCGGCGGATATAAAGACATACTCGATTTCAACCAGACCAATGGCGCTGCGCCCGAAGGTTCATTTATTGCTTTTGGAAAAGTATTGTACGGAATGGCTGCTGCAGGCGGCGCACACGACAGCGGTTGCATTTTTAAAATAGACACCAACGGAGGTGGATATAAAGATTTGCACGATTTCCATGGTAAATATGGCGCAAGCCCTGCCGGTACATTGTTATATGCTGCGGGTAAATTCTACGGACTGACTGTATTAGGAGGAACGCATGATAGCGGTGTTGTTTTCTCAATGGATACCAATGGAAACAATTACAAAAAACTCTATGATTTCAGCCGTGCAGAAGGAGCATATCCGCGCGGTACACTTTCTATTTCAGGCAAGGTTTTGTATGGCATGACAAACCTTGGCGGAGCGGATGACAGCGGTGTTGTTTTCACAATAGATACCGATGGAACCAATTATACAAAGCTGGTTGATTTTGCAGGTGTTAAAGGTACCTATCCCTGGGGTTCGCCAACATTGTTAGGCAATACAATTTATGGCATGACATCAAGCGGCGGAACCATATATGACGGAGGTGTTATTTTCACTTTCAGAAATTACACAACCGGAATAAATGAACTAAGCGCAAAAAATGAAGAAGTGAGAATTTACCCCAACCCATCCACCGGCATTTTCAATATTGCGTTCAGTCATCCTGAACTTGTTTCAGGATCGCAAACAATAGAAATATATAATGTATTTGGTCAGCGAATTTTTGGGGCTCTGAAACAAGTTCAGGGTGACAATCCCATTGATTTAAGCAATCAGCCCAACGGAATCTATCTCTACAGGGTTTTAAAAGATGATGGAAGTGTTTTTGGAGAGGGAAAATTGGTGATTCAGAAATAGGAAAAGTCCTCAAATAGGAAAATGAGACGCTCTCCCATATTGGGGAGAGTAAGGCGTGGGGCAGGGAAAGGTA
>DATHOL010000335.1:0-6037 GCA_035484895.1 Bacteroidia bacterium
AATAATTACTAAAATATGTTTAAATATACTGTACATGGCGAGTTTTAGGGGTATTTAGATTAATTTGAAAATGCATTGGATAAATGTCCGGAACAAGATTACCAAATGGTACCTTTTAATATTATAGCTATACTAAAGAATTGGTTTATTCATAAAATTTTTATAACACGAGGTTGGTTTGGTTTTCCTGCGCAAAGGTATTTCTGTAATATGAAGTAATCGTTAACGGAAAGTTAAACAAGGAAATTTTCTTCAAGTTGTTTACGAACTGCGAACAATAGGACAATATGGCGTAATCTTTCACTTGATATTCTATTCAAATGGAAAATAATAGTTATCCTTTTGTTAAGGATATGTTAACCTAATAAATGAAAGTGACAAGAGCTATATGTTTGCAGTCAAATAATATTAAGTACAATCCAATATCCCCCAAGCAATGAACCGAAAACTTCTATCTCCTTTATTTTTTGCCATACTCTTTACGGCAGTTCTATTGTTTCCTGCAATTTCAGGTAATGCCCAGCAAAATGACACCTTGCGTGTAATGGTTTACAATACTCTTGATTTTGGTCCGGGTGGATGCCAAACACCCGGCCTTGGCCAGGTGAGCAGCGTATACCATTATTTGCGTGAAGTTGTGCAATATGGCAATCCTGATATAATCGGGCTTGATAAAATGCAATGTATTAAAACGAGTCCTTCAGATGTCAATGGCCTGTCTTCTCCTTATTTTCCCGATACTGTAGTAAGTGAATGTCTGAATGCGGTGTATCCAGGCAGATACAGTTGGTGCCCGTTTACGGATTTATCCCGTTGCACAGGTGGAAATTCAAGTATAGTTTTCTACGACCAGAATAAGCTTGGCTATTTATCAACCACAGTTATGTCTTCTGGGCAAGAAGATATTGATATGCAGAAATTATATTATAAGCAATGGTTTGGCAGTTCACCGGATACAACTTTTCTTTATATAATATTATGTCACACCATTTCAAATGATAACAACAGTATTGGAAGAGATGGACAGGACTCTTCAGTTATCAATAACTTGAAAGCGATGTTTCCCCATACCCCTAATATGATATATATGGGTGACTTTAATACTCATTCATCAACAGAGCCTGGCTATGAATATATTAGCCAAACAAGTGACACAAATTTCGTTTTTGATGATCCGCCATTTCATCCCGACGTGCATTTGACCTATCCTGATGTTTGGCATAGCGGTAACAGTGCACAGGCATGGTTTACAACTACAACAAGAGCAACAACTCTTCCTAATTCATGCGGTACAACAGGTGGTGCAAAAGACTGGTACGACCATATTTTACTTTCACCCTGGATAGTAGAAGGTATTGATAATTTAACGTATGTAAGGAATTCTTATAAAACAATAGGCAATAATGGAAACAGGGCTGGAATAAATGTGAATGACAGTACTACACATGGATATAATACTTCAGCACCTCAAAATGTTCTGGATGCAATCTATAATTTTTCAGATAAATACCCTGTTGAGGTTACGCTCACTGTAAATCCGATTCTTGCTGTAAAGAATATCCAATTCAACCCGGGAAGCATTAAAGTAAATAATCCGGTAGAAAATGATTTGGTTATGCATTTTGCTTCTTATTTGATCGGGCAAAATATTACCATGTCGGTATATGATGTGTGTGGAAGAAACCTGTATCAATATTCAATTAATATTGCAAGTTCAACGATAACCAAAAATATTGCACTTGTTCGGGGTGTCTATTTTATTCGCTTTACCAACAATGGATACAACACTACAATAAAAGTAGTGAAAGACTAAAACAATCCGGATTTTTTGAGAGGCATCCTAAAAATTATGTTAACTGAAAGTTAACTGAGTTTATCTAAACAGATACCAATTACCTGCTTCATGTTAAGCAAATATTAAGACTGTTATTTAATTACTATATTCCATTTAACCGGGGAAACCGCATGTTATATAAAAATAGTTTTGCGGCCGACAAAATAAAAACATACCATGAAAAGACCTTCTACTCATATCCTGAAATCACTATTCCTATTCCTCTCTTTTACTGCAATTAATAGCCTGTTTGCCGCAACAATTAAAGGGCATGTAAAAGATGCTAAAAATGGCGAAACATTAATTGGCGCTACAGTTTATCTGAAAGAAAATACTGCTATTAATGATGCAACCAGTATAGATGGAACATATAATCTGAAAAATGTTCAACCCGGAAAATATACAATTGTGATACAGTATTATAGCTATACTACAATGGAAAAAACCGTAACCGTTGCCAATGCAACAGATGCAATTACAGAGGACTTTGAAATTCAACCTGACTCTTTATCACTGAAAGAAGTACAAGTAGTAGGTACTTACGAACCGGGTTCTGATAATTATGCCCGCAGTGAAGAACGCCAATCAAATGTAATTATGAATATCATGTCTGCAAAAACAATCCAGTTGTTGCCTGATATAACAATTGCCGATGTGATGCAACGGGTATCAGGTGTAAACCTTATACATTCGGTTAATGGAGGAGGCAAATATGTAGTTATTCGGGGAATGGATAAACGTTTTGTGGTAACCACCATTAATGGCATTGAATTACCAAGCCCTAATAATAGGAGCCGTTCTGTGCCACTTGATTTATTCCCGGCAGGAATAGTGGAACGCATGGAAATTTCAAAAACGCTTATTCCAAGTATGCCCGGCTCCGGAACGGCAGGAATTATTAACCTTGTGATGAAAGATGCCCCGGACAGGTTTACCCTTGATGCTGATGTTGCGACGGGCCAGGCGGTATCATTATATAATAATACTTATTATAAATTCAACAGCAGCGTGATTAATTCCCAGTCGCCATCCCAGCAGTTAGGTGAAACTGCTTTTAATTCTGATGTTGCCAAGGGAAGTAATGCGTTTGTTCCTGCATCAGGAACTGCTCTTTTCCCTACGGCAGATTTCCAATACACCAGCAGCAAGCCAATACCTAATATTTATAGTGGCTTTACGATTGGTGACCGCTATTTTCATGATAAACTCGGCGTAATTCTATCTGTAGATTATCAAAATACGTTCTCTAGCACCAACACGTTTTTCATTCAACAGGCTGAACCCGGCTATGGAGCAAATGTAAGCCAGCCCAATTTACCCCTATTTGAAGATGTGGAATCAAGGTTATACTCTACCCAAAATGAAAGAGAAGGAGCCCATTTAAAGCTGGATTACAACATAAACCCAAAACACAAAATAAGTATTTATACAATGTACTTTGGGCTGACTCAATATCGCTCGGATATTTATTCCGATACATTATATGGTAAAGGAGCACGAATTGGCCCGGGCCAGGGAGATGTTGACTATGACAATGAAACAAGAGTAGATGAACAACATATTTTTAATACTGCATTGCAAGGAACAGATACCATTGCGAAGAACCTTAGTTTCGATTGGACTGGCACCTATGCAAGGGCATGGCAAAATACACCCGATTGGGGAGATATAAAGTCCTTTACCACAGTCGGAACCTCGGCGCCGGAGGTAGATTATTGGAGTGGGGCCACAAGGAGATGGAACGCGAATACAGATAATGAATACACCGGGCTTGCCAGTTTGAATTACAAGATGAAAATTGCCGGACAAGACATTATTTGGACCATAGGAGCCATGAACCAGGACAGGCAACGCAATCAGACCTATGATAGCTATAAGTTCTCAGTTACTTCTAATGAAGTGGTATCAGGAACCACCATAAATGACCAAGCAGGATTTGACCCAACTCCCGGTATTAGCACCCTACAATATAGCGCAATTACTAATCTTTCAAGCCTCCAAGACCCGAACAATTATAGCTTACAGGAAAATATTAATGCATTTTATATTCAAGGTAAAGTAAGTTTAGGTAGTCGGTTCCAGGTGGTAGGCGGAATACGCAATGAAAATACCAACGATAATTACGTTAGTAACCAAAGCCTATACGAAGCAGCTGCGTATGGTCATATAAACTACCGTGATTATTTGCCAAGTGTTGAGGTTACCTACCTCATCAATCCAAAAATGAATATAAAAGCAAGTTACTATGCTTCAATAACAAGGCCAGAATTTTATGAAATTGTTCCTTATTCAATTACCGATCCAGAGGGAATTTACACTGACGCGGGTAATCCGAACCTGAAAAGGACTCAAATAGACAATTTGGATTTAAGGTACGAATATTATCCTTCTTCAAGCGAACAAATTTTGGTCGGTGGCTTTTATAAAGTGTTAACTGACGCAATTGAATATGAGTTTACAAACGCAACTGCCACCACCATTTCTCCTGAAAATGATACTGCCAATAAAGTTACAAACTATGGATTTGAAATCCAGGCCATGAAAAAATTCCTCCGCTATTTTGAAGTATCCGGAAACTATACATTCACACAATCACAAATAACAGTGAACGATTTGACCCTATATTATAATTCAGCAGGCCAGGAGGTGACTAACGGAAGGCTAAATGAAACAAGACCCCTGCAAGGACAGGCAAAAAATATTGGAAATTTATCATTAATTTTTAAAAACCCGAAGATTGGCTTAGATGCTCAATTATCGGGAGTATATACGGGAAAACTTATTGCCCAAACATCAGAGTATTACGGATTGGATGAGTGGCAAATGCCCATGGTAAAACTGGATTTCTCCTTTGAAAAGAGATTAAGCAAAAAATATAAAATCAGTTTATATGGTAAGGTTATGAATATTTTAAATACACCCTACCAGGTTGATTTAATACCACCGGCCGCTTACCTAAACAATATATCTACGAATAAGACCAGTTGGATTCCGGAACAAAGTTCAAATTCCGGTAATATCAGCAATATTGTAATATTAAAGGAAACCTACGGTCAATCCTGGTTACTTGGAATACGCTATAAATTTTAAGTAAAATCTAAACTCTATAATATACTCATCAAATGAAAAAAATAATTGGCTTAGTACTTCTGCTTACCGTACTCTTATATTCATGCAAAAAAGACACCTCAGAAAATTTTAATCTTTCAAAACCGTTAAGTGTTCCCGTAAATGGAATATCGAATCCATTGGGTGTAACTAATCAAGGTACTGTAACAGCATACCAGACAGGCACACTGCTTGCAAATACCACCTACACTGTGGTAGGCAATATTGTGATTCCTAAAGGCGACACGCTGTTTGTTCAGCCGGGGGTGCATGTTTGCGTAGAAAACGGTGCAGCTATTATGATTCAAGGAGCGCTTGTTTCAATCGGTACCCAGCAGAATCCGATTTGGTTCACCCGCTGCGGCAGGCCTAAAACAGATGATGTTGGTCAAAGTCAGGCTACCGACTCTGCCTGGAGCGGTGGCTCGGAAAACGGAATTTGGGTGGGAATAGAAGGCGACACTTCCTGCACATTGATGGTGCTGAAATGGACGCACATTGAATTTGTAGGTGCCGGAGCAAATAATGCAAGTTGCACTGCTTTCTGTGATGGCATTGCTATAGGGGCAACAAAGACTAATTACGGCATCTGGTTCCAAACTCCGAGAGGTCATTTCATTATGGAAGACTCCTGGGAATATGGCACACAGGACGACGCGATTAGGGTCGATAAAGGAAATTTCGATATAATGAGAAATATGTTTGAGAAGCAAGGGTATGTTGGCGGCGATTGCAATAATATGAAGAGCGGCTCCGTTGGCGATTGTGCATATAATTTGTATTTGGGCACCGCAACAAATGGCTCAAAGGCATCAAACAAAGGCAGCCAGCCGGTTGAATGCAATATGAATATTTACAATAATACATACATCAATGGTGGATACAGGCAGACGGCAGGACAGAAGGGCGCTGATATAAACTATGAGCAAGGTGCTGAAGGATATGCATACAATAATCTTATTATTGATTGCAAAAATGGCATACGAATTGTAGGGAGCCCGATTGCAGATACTGCGCACATGCACTATGGCAACAATTATATTTATGGTGATTCCACTGATCTAACTACACAGTTTTACCCTGTTGGATATATTA
>DATHOL010000336.1:0-5426 GCA_035484895.1 Bacteroidia bacterium
GAAAAGGATTTTGCTCAATAATATTTACGGGGTAGATATTGACAGCAATGCGGTGGAGGTGACCAAACTAAGTTTATTGCTGAAGTGCATGGAGGGCGAAACAGAAGCCAGCATTAAAACCCAGTTGAGCCTGATGCATGAGCGGGTGCTGCCCGACCTTGACAATAACATTAAAAGCGGAAACAGCCTTATTGATACCGATTTTTACGACAGCGAATTTGAACTGGGTTTTGAAAAGAAAATAAAACCTTTTAACTGGCAAAAGGGATTTCCCGAAGTATTTAAACAAGGTGGCTTTGATGCGGTAATTGGGAATCCGCCGTATTCATTAATTGGCTCAGATAGGAAATACGAGCAAGAATATTTTACTTCAGGTAAATATGAACTAACTTCCTATAAAACTAATACATATATTTTGTTCCTTGAAAAAGGATTAAAATTACTTAGAGACGAACAGGGAGTTCTTGGATTTATTATTCCAAAATCATTAGTTTTCAATACATTTTTTGACTCTACAAGAAGAAGGCTATTGGAAAAATATTTAATTCCTAAGGTTGTTGAAATACGAGAGAAAGTTTTTGCTGATGCAGAAGTCGGAGATAGTATACTTTTCTTCGGTGAAAGAAGCAAGAATGCCTCTAAAAATATTCTAAGCTATTTTAAAGTAGAGAATGTTTATCCTACTTTTCAAATTCTTAATTCTTATGAAACAAGGCAAGAAAGTTTATTAAAAGATTTTGATGGTAAATTTTTTGCAGTCGGAATAAAACCCAAAATTAAGACTGTGCCTTTGAATTATTATTGCGAGGTCTTTAACGGTCTTAATCCAGGTAATGTAAGGCATATACTTCTTTCACCCGAGAAGAAAAATAATAATTACAAGAAAATGGTTTTGGGGAAGGATATACAACGGTACCAGCTTAATTGGTCTGGTACTTGGGTGAATTATGATCCTTCGCTGAGAAGCCGATTAAAGCCGTCCGATATAAAATCCAAGGTAGGTATGACTGCACAAAAAAAAGTTGATTTTGCTTTACGAAGTGAGGACATATTTTTAGGGGAGAAAATTCTTATTCGGAAGACATCAGACCATATTATTGCTACAATAGATAATAGTGACTATTTTTATGATAGTCTTGCCCATGGAGTTAAACTTCGTCCTAAGATGGATGTATCAACTTATTTTATTCTTGGGCTGCTGAATTCCAAATTTCTAAATTATTTACATGAGGGATTTTCAGATAATAAGGAAAAAGTATTTGCTAAAGTTCTAGGTACAAATATTGCAAAACTTCCTTTCCCCGAAATTAATTTGGAAGACAAAGGATTAAAAAGAAAACACGATGAAATCGTAAAGCATGTTGACCTGTTATTAAAACTAAATGCGGAATTACCCGAAGCCAAACTACCGGAGAAAATAGAGCAACTAAAGAGCCGCATAGCCTATAGCGAAGACAAGATAAACCAATTGGTGTATGAATTATATGGGCTTACTGAAGAAGAAATTAAAATTATTGAAGCGAAATGAATTTAAAACTCTGTGAAACTCTGCGTGTATTTTACTCTGCGGACTCTGCGTTAAAAAATATTCAACACAGAGAGCACGGGAGATATACAGAGTTTCACAAAGAATAATGCCATGCAGTATATAAAAGACCAAATATCTAATGCCCTCGAAAATCAGGAAGAACTGATTAAGGTTTTTGCTGCCGAACCGGAAAAGAAATTAGCTGACAGGCTGCATATTATTCATTTACAATCTGTCATCTGCCAAAGTGAAAAAGACGAAGAAACGGCCGAGTTTCTCTCCATCATGCGCAGCATTATTATTGAAGCACGCCTTTATAAATGGGATAACAACATTGCTGACGAAGTGGACGAAACCCTTGTAGAAATTGAGTTGGCACAAGAAAAGCATGAACACCGGAAAAAGCTGTTAGAGAAATTGGTTAAGCCCAAAATACCCACCGAAATCATTGAATCAAAAGCTGAACCAAAGACTGACAACACTGTGCAGTTGGGGTTGTTTTGAATACAACCCACCCCATACCTGCTAATTTGAAAGGGCATTTGAAATAAATGATTCAATGTATCGTCTTCACTTTTATTAGAGATAGGAAGTAAGGGTATTATTTATTAGGTTCCTTAGCTGCTAAAATTATTAACTCTAAATTATATCAAATGGATAACACAGGGTTTGTAGAAGAAGTTATAAAAGAAACAACAGTATCAGAAATGGAGTCATGCAAAGTGCCCGTAACTTGCGCTAGTCACTCTGCTAATGGAGTTGAGAGTTGTTGCAAAAGCGGAGCCTTTCTGATTCCACTTTGTATTGTTATATAATATCAAAAAAAATCGCGGGTACAAAACGCAACCCACCCCTGCCCCTCC
Source organism: Bacteroidia bacterium (assembly GCA_035484895.1). Classification (GTDB taxonomy): domain Bacteria; phylum Bacteroidota; class Bacteroidia; order JABEUT01; family JABEUT01; genus JABEUT01. The sequence goes on from DATHOL010000336.1 coordinate 2,392, forward strand.
AAGGAGGGGAATTTGGAATACATAGGAATAGAGATGGCTTCCCTGTCTGCCGAGAGGCAGGGCTTCACTCAGGATGACAAAGTCACGTGGGTGTGCGATTGGATTACTAATTCCTAATTATTAATTACTAATTGCGTTTACGCATCTATATTTGCGTAACGTGCGTTCTTCTCAATAAAATCGCGGCGAGGGGCAACATCATCACCCATCAGCATCGAGAAAATACGGTCGGCTTCGGCAGCGCTTTCAATGCTCACCTTACGCAACTTACGAGACTCGGGGTTAATGGTGGTTTCCCATAATTGTTCGGCATTCATTTCACCGAGACCTTTGTATCGTTGCACGCCTACATTGTCTTTTCCGTTTTTGCCAATTTCAGCAATGGCTGCATCGCGTTCATCCTCGGTCCAGGCATAGCGTTGTTCCTTGCCTTTCTTCACCAAATAGAGCGGGGGAGTGGCAATATAAATATGCCCGTTTTCAATCAGCTCCTTCATATAGCGGAAGAAAAAGGTAAGGATAAGCGTAGTAATGTGGCTACCATCCACGTCGGCATCGCACATGATAACGATTTTGTGGTAACGCAGTTTTTCAATATTCAACGCGCGGTCATCTTCGGCAGTGCCTTTAAACACGCCCAATGCGGTGTAAATATTTTTTATTTCCTCGTTTTCATAAATCTTGTATTCCATGGCTTTTTCCACATTCAGAATTTTACCCCTGAGCGGCAACACCGCCTGGAATGCACGGTTACGGCCTTGTTTGGCGGTTCCACCTGCCGAGTCTCCCTCAACTAAAAACAGTTCGCATTGGAAAGGATCTTTCTCGGAACAGTCTGCCAGTTTACCGGGCAAACCTCCGCCTGTAAGCGCACCTTTACGTTGCACCAGTTCGCGGGCTTTGCGGGCTGCATGGCGTGCCTGTGCGGCAAGTATAACTTTATCTACTATAATTCTTGCTTCCTTCGGATGCTCTTCCAAAAAGTTGTTGAGCATTTCACCAACCACGGTATCCACCGCACCAATTACTTCTTTGTTACCTAATTTGGTTTTGGTTTGTCCTTCAAATTGCGGTTCGGCAACCTTAACGGAAATAACAGCTGTAAGGCCTTCGCGGAAATCATCGCCATCAATTTCAAATTTCATTTTAGCCAACATACCCGATTTTTCCGCATACGACTTTAACGTACGTGTAAGCGCCCTGCGGAAACCGGCAAGGTGTGTTCCACCCTCGTGGGTATTAATATTATTAACGTAGGAGTGCAGATTCTCCGAGTAAGAAGAATTGTAAAGCATGGCTACTTCAACAGGGAAACCATTCTTTTCCGATTCCATATAGATAGGCTCCGGAATAAGCTTCTCACGGTTTTCATCTAGATAAAGGACAAATTCTTTTAAGCCACCTTCCGATAAAAATGAATCAGAAATAAATTCTCCTTTTTCATTTTTTTCGCGTTCGTCGGTGATGGTTAGCCTTACTCCTTTGTTCAGATAAGCTAATTCACGCAGGCGGGCTGAAAGAATATCATAATGATAAACCGATTCGGTAAAGATGGTATTATCGGGCAAAAACGTTTGCGATGTACCTGTTTTATCTGATTCGCCAATTACTTTAACATCATACAAGGGTTTGCCTTTGCTGTATTCCTGGCAAAATATTTTACCTTCCCGTTGAACAACTGTCTTTAAGTGAATGGAGAGTGCATTTACGCAGGATACTCCTACGCCATGCAATCCACCCGATACTTTATAAGTGTCTTTATTGAATTTTCCACCGGCATGTAATACGGTCATAACAATTTCAAGCGCCGATTTACCTTCCTTTTTCATGATACCGGTAGGAATACCGCGGCCATCATCTGTTACGGTGATGGAATTATCTGTATGAATAAATACATTGATGTTTTTGCAATATCCGGCAAGGGCTTCATCAATGGAGTTATCTACCACTTCATATACCAAATGGTGAAGTCCTCTCAGGCCTGTATCTCCAATATACATGGCAGGGCGAAGGCGGACTGCTTCCAGGCCTTCTAATACGGTAATGCTTTCAGCTCCGTACCCATTTTCTTTTTCAGGCATATCTTTTTTTGTTTCTAATTCAGAATCAATCTCTTGTGTTGTTTTCAGTGACATATATGTTTTGGCTTAACTGTTTCTTGCGAATTTAAGCTAAATCTGTGTAATAATGGGCAAAAAATACCCATAAAACAGCTGTTTAATTATCAACAAAAAAGAATGCCTTTGTTGATAGAAAAATGGCGTAAAATTTTGAAAATAGAAAGACGCTATAAGTTGGTTTTTTTGATTAATAAAAGAGATTCCTCACTTCGTTCGGAATGACAATGTTATGGGTACATGTTAAGGGAGTGTTGCGGCGGGCGAAGCCCGCCGCAACACTCCCCTGTTATACAATATCGGAACTGTCATTCCGAACGAAGTGAGGAATCTCAAATGGCCGCAGGAATATTAAGTTTGACTGCTTTGCGCAAATAAAAAACCCCGGCGTTTATAGCCAGGGTTTTTTAATAAAGAATTAAATCAGGTTATTTAACCATCATTTTTTGTGTTACAGATTCATTGTCTACAGTAACTTTATAGAAGTAAACTCCGGTGTTCCATCCATTGCCATTAATGGTCATTTGGTGGTTTCCGCTTCCCATTTTTTGTGAAGCAATGCTGGAAACTTTTTCGCCCAGTAAATTAAACACGGTAACAGTAACAGTACTTTCTTTGGTCAGGTTAATGTCAAAGTGGGTAATGTTGCTGAACGGATTAGGATAGTTTGCTGAAATAGAGAAACCAGATTGAGCAATTGAAGGGATTCCGGTAAACATATTATCGGAATACTGAACTGAACCAAGGTAATAGTAGTTTACAGGCTCTGAACCATCGCTGGGTATTTGTTCAGGGTAAGTGATTGTTGTAGGAATCGTGTAAACGGTGTTTGGTGCGCTTCCACTGGTAAGTACAATATCAGATACGCACATGTAGTAGTTTACCCCGGTATTTGTAAACTGGAATACACTTGAGGGT
>DATHOL010000337.1:0-3993 GCA_035484895.1 Bacteroidia bacterium
TTATTAAAAATATTGCATTTACCCTAATACCAAAAGCAAATCAAAAAGATATTTCCTTTAGCTATTCGATAGATGATCTTATACCGAAAGAGATAATGGGAGACCAGGTGCGGTTATCTCAAATATTATGGAATATTGCGGGCAATGCAATTAAGTTTACCGAAAAGGGCCTGGTGCAATTAAAAATATCTCTTCAAAGTGAAGATGATGATTCTGTCAGGCTTTTATTTTCAGTTGCCGATACCGGCATCGGAATACCTGAAAACAGGTTGGAAGGAATTTTTGAAGCATTTACACAGGCTGATCCGAATACGTCCCGGAAATATGAAGGAACCGGCTTAGGCCTTACTATTGCCAGCAAATTAATTGAGTTGCAAGGCGGCTCCATTTCAGTTGAAAGTACAGTAGCTAAAGGTTCTACTTTCCGGTTTTCGATTCCGTATACCAAATATTTCCCTCAAAAAAAATCAGGAGAGGCCGATGCTGCCAAATTGCTTTCTGTGAATACCTTTAATCTGGAAAATATCCATGTTTTGCTGGCGGAAGATAATAAGGTAAATCAAAAGGTATGCAGTAAAATCCTAATAAGCAAAGGAGCACAGGTTGACATAGCTGAAAATGGAAAAATCGCTGTATACCTTGCCTCATCGAAACAATACGATATTATTCTCATGGATATTCAAATGCCCGAAATGGATGGCTATGAAGCAACCCGGTTCATCCGTACAACCATGCCTAAACCAATATGCGATACTCCGATTCTTGCTCTCACAGCCTTTGCATTGGATGGCGAAAACGAAAAATGTTTTTCCGCAGGAATGAACGGGTATCTCTCAAAGCCTTTTAAAGCCCAGGAGCTTTGTGCAAAGATTATGCAGTTCACCGGCCCAAAAAATCCTATTTTATAAGACAAAAAGAGGGAATCCAATTCTTCTTTCCATTATTGATTTGGCACCTGCATTTGGACATCGGATATTTTATATCTTTGTATTCTAAACTTTACTTCTGCATTATGAAAAAATGGCATTTAGGCGCAATTCTTGCAATTGCTTTTTTAGTTACGTTGGGGGCCACAACCAACTCTGCCTGGGGTTCAAATTCTAAACCCGAAGATGAAGGGTTCAAGAACCTGAAGGTACTTCCTAAAAACACTACCGAAGAGCAATTGGATTCCGTTATGGGCGAGTTCAGCATTTCATTAGGTGTACGCTGCGGTTTTTGCCATGCCCGAAAAGCTGATACAACCAAAAAGGGACTTGATTTTGCGAGCGATAAAAAAGATGAAAAAAATATTGCACGCAATATGTATAAAATGACAGCTTATTTAAATGCTAATTATTTCAACTGGAATAACTCCACCCGCCCTGATACCATACATTATGTGGTTTGCTATACTTGCCACCGCGGCACGCATACGCCCGATGCTAAAGTCTTCCTCACTAAAATCGACTCTATAGAGCAGGCTTTCCGGAAGAACAGGCACTAGAAAATAGTTATTTCGCCACCGAAAACTTTCCTCTGTCAACTATATTAGCTGAGTTATTCATTATTTCATAGAAGTAAATTCCTGCAGGGAAACCAGAGATATTAACCCGTATCTCGTTATTAAAAATAGGTAATGTTTCCATTTCCCTCCCGGTAATATCGGATAATTCGAGATATTTATTTTCACCAGAATTAATTTTGAAAGTTACTTCCTTTGAAGCAGGGGTAGGATAAACAATCGTTCCAGGAATTGGAATATTTATTTTATTAATTCCATCATCGGGGCAAATAGCTTTTACCGCGCCGCCTGTATGCACCACGCCGCCAGTATCCTGTTTTCCACCTTCACTAACAAATCCGCCTTGTCCTATAATAGCTCCACTATCTATTGAACCGCCTGTAGGATTTGGCGAACATGAATTCCCTAAACTATCTAACAGTATTAAATACATCTTGTAACCACTGGCGTAGGAATTTGTATTTCCAATTACCGCAAATCCTCCATTCTTTGATTGAACAACTTGGTTACTATAGTCTATTCCTCTACCTCCTGTTGTTTGAGTCCAAAGCAGATTGCCTATACTATCTAATTTTAATACATATACATCTCCATTTACTGAATCATCCGCACCTGTGTTCCCGCAAACCACAAAGCCTTTATCCTTAGTTTGTATAATAGAAACTCCAGCGGCACCATGAGGCCCTCCTATAGTCCTTGTCCAATCCATATTACCTGCGCTGTCTAGCTTGACAACATAGACATCTCCATTTGTATCGGCAAAAGAATTTGTTTGTCCACAGAATGCAAATCCTTTATCATTTGTTTGGATAATACAATAGGCTTGCTCGTATTTGCTTCCACCTATTGTTTTAGTCCACAATAGGTTTCCACTCCCATCTAAACGGAGAACATAACAATCATAACCTCCCGCGCCAAATGAATTTGTCCAACCCGCGACTATATACCCTCCATCCCGTGTTTGTTTAATAGAAGCCCCGATATCTTCACCGCCCGTTCCTCCCACCGTTTTTGTCCATTGCAGAATTCCCAGGCTATCCAATTTTATAATATAAACATTATCTCCAACCAGGCTATCTTTTCCATAAGATACAGTCCACCCCGTCAGGGCATATCCTCCATCTGTAGTTTGCACAACTGAATTTGCACCATCTGTCCTGCCTCCTCCAATAGTTCTTGTCCAAGTCAAATTACCCAGACTGTCTAACTTTATCAAATAAGCATCAAAATCACCTCTTCCATAAGAAGATGTTGTTCCGCAAACTGCATATCCCTTATCCCTTGTCTGAATAATGTAGTCTCCTTCATCGGTACTGGCTCCCCCAATAGTTTTACCCCATTGTAAGTTAATATTTGAGTCAACTTTTACAACATAAACGGTAATGTTCCCCCGTCCAAAGGAGTTGGTATAACCTGTGATTGCATACCCCCCGTCTGAGGTTTGAACCATTGAGTTGGCTATATTAGTATTTGAGCCGCCAATTATATATGCCTCTTTTTGCTGCGCCGAAATTGATATTCCGCTAAAGGTGAGTATAGCAAATAAAATTATTTTCATAAATTTCAGTATTATTTAACTACAGAGAACTTCCCCCTGTCAATTATATTATTTGCTTTATCAATTATTTCATAGAAATAAATTCCGTCGGGAAATGCTGATACATTAATCTTCATCTGATTATTGGAAATGGGGATTGTTTCTATTTCCCTTCCGGTAATTTCTTCCATTTTAAGATATCTGTTTTCACTGGACTTATTTTAAAGGTTACTTCGGTTGAAGCAGGGTTGGGATAAACAGTAATTTCATTAGTTGCTATTTCAATTTCATTAATACCTGTAGTTTCACTACAAACGATATTTGCTTTTCCACCGCTATCTATCAATCCGCCAGAATCAACAATTCCGCCACTACCAATTATGCCACCTGTTCCAACAACACCGCCGCTTCCAATAGCTCCTCCCGTGCTATCAAAAGTGCATGTGTTCCCGGCACTGTCTAATTCGGCCAGGAACATCGTACTTGTCGAGCTATAAGAATTGCTTGTCCCGGCAACTGCATACCCTCCGTCTTTTAAACTTATAATGCTATTTGCCCAGTTATATTGTGTTCCCCCAATGGTACGTGTCCATTCAACTGTCCCTGTACTATCTAATTTCCCGATATAATAATAGCCACCGCTTGCATTTCCAAAGGACCATGTGATTCCTGCAAACGCAAAACCTCCGTCATTACTTTTAGTAAGTGAAAGAGCATCATCTATACCAGTTCCTCCCACCGTTCGTGTCCAAACCAAGTTGCCAGAACTACTTAACTTAAATATGTATACATCACCATTTACAGTATCTCCAAAAGATGTTGTATATCCGGCAGCAACATACCCCCCATCCTTTGTCTGAACAATACGGCCGACAAAATCGCTGTTCTTCCCTCCAACAGTTTTTATCCAGGTTACATTACCCAAACTATCCAATTTAATTATATATGCATC